>DATFIL010000465.1:0-2380 GCA_035270145.1 Desulfobacter sp.
ATTCCCGGCTCCCAACCTCATCGTACCCTCATTCATTTACTTTTGCCTTAAAAATACCTGTATTTTTGACCATAATTCAAAATTTAGATCTTTTTTTTTGACTCGGGTAAAAAATACAGATATAGTTGAGCTATGAAAAAACGATATCTGCAGGATCAAATCAAAAAAGATCTGAAAAGCAAAATGGTGTTTGTCAGTGGCCCAAGGCAAGTTGGAAAAACAACCCTGGCCCAGTCTGTGTTCACCGATGATGTCTCCTACCTCAATTGGGATATTCCAGCTCACCGGGAGGCAATTTTAAAAAGAGAGTTGCCTTTAGCTGATCTGTGGTGCTTTGATGAAATTCACAAGTATTCATCCTGGAGGGATTTTCTCAAAGGTGTATATGATGAATTTCAGAATACTCATCAAATATTGGTGACAGGCAGTGCCAGGTTGGATATGCTGAGAAAATCCGGTGATTCTCTTCAAGGGAGATACCATCATCTGCGACTGCACCCATTGTCCGTCAAAGAGCTGGGGCTTTCCAAACAAGATGAATTCCTGGAATTATTGGAGCTTGGGGGATTCCCTGAACCATATTTTTCCAAATCTGCGGTGGAATCAAAAAGATGGTCCCTTAATTATCGTTCGTTGCTGGTCAACTATGAAAGTCCTTCCCTGGAATCGATTTCTGATTTGTCTAAACTGGAGTTGCTGTCCTTACGACTACCGGAACTTGTTGGCGCTCCATTGTCTCTGAATGCTTTACGTCAGGATTTACAGGTGGCCCACAAAACAATTGATCGCTGGACAGGAGTTCTGGAAAACGTTTATATGCTGTTCCGGCTTTCTCCTTTTGGATCTCCATTGATCAGGGCTGTTAAAAAAGAACAAAAGCATTACCATTTTGATTGGAGTCTGGTTCAGGACATGTCTGCAAGGTTTGAGAATTTGACTGCATCCCATTTGCTGAAATGGGTGCATTACCAAAGGGATGTTTTCGGGGAACCGCTGGAACTTCGATACTTCCGGGACACAGACAAGCGAGAAGTTGATTTCTGCATCACAAAGAATTTCGAGCCTCAAATGTTTGTGGAGTGCAAATGGAAAGACAGCGCCACCAGTTCACATTTGTATTATCTGAAAAAGAAATTTCCAGATGCTGAATATTTTCAAATTTCAGCCACCGGTAAAAAAAGATTTGAAAATCAAAAAAAAATTATCCATTTGCCGGCCATTAATTTTTTACAGAAATTTGTGTGATCACAAAATTATTATATCCGCTACCTAAAGCAGGAAAAATTGATTAAAGAAAAAGCGGGACGACAATACCAGGATGATAGACCCCTGCCAGGGCTTCGAAGCTGAGGGGTTAGAGATTAGAGAATCCAGGGAAAAGAGCAGACCAACGAAAAACAGCGGGAAAAGGAGCGTGCCCCAAAAAAAAGGCTCTCAACAAACCGATGAGAGCCTTGATTCTATGAGTGGCGTCCCCAAGGGGATTCGAACCCCTGTCGCCGGCGTGAAAGGCCGGTGTCCTGGACCGGGCTAGACGATGGGGACGCTGGTTGTTTTTGGTGGGCCGTGTTGGGCTCGAACCAACGACTCTCTCCTTAAAAGGGAGATACTCTGCCAACTGAGTTAACGGCCCTCAAAAACAAAGCATATTTATACTTTCCTGAGCTTTTTGTCAACTTTTTTTTTATAAAAATCTATTTTTTCCAGAACTCAGGTACAAACAAGATGATAAAGGTATAGATTTCAAGCCGTCCCAGAAGCATGCACAGGGTCAGCACCCATTTTACCACCTGGGGGATATGGGCAAAATTTTCCACAGGGCCCACTGTGCCGAATCCCGGCCCGATATTTCCAATGCAGGAGGCAACAGAAGCAAAGGCCGTCACCATATCCACACCCAAACATGACACAACAACACTGAAAAAAACAAACAGACCGATATAAATGGCAAGAAATCCCATGATGCTTTTTAAAACTGCCTCGGGCACGGCACTATTGTTGATCTTTACCGAGGACACGCTTCTTGGGTGCACCAGGGTAAACAATTCTCTGTAGCAGTATTTAAAAGCCACCATGATTCTGGCGCATTTCATGCCCCCTCCGGTTGATCCGGCTGAGGCACCGATAAACATGCAGATAAAAATAATCACCTGGCTGGCCCCGGGCCACATTTCATAGTCTGCTGTGGCATATCCTGTTGTTGTGACAATGGAGACCACCTGAAAAAGAGCGTACCTGAAGGCGTCTGAACTGCTTTGATAAACAGAACCGTAAAGACTGACGCTTACAATAAAGGTTAAAATCAGAATCAGAAAAAGAAAAAACCGGCATTCCGAATCCCGCCAGAATATAAGGGTTCTTCCCCTGAGCAGCTGATAGT
>DATFIL010000466.1:0-2234 GCA_035270145.1 Desulfobacter sp.
TTCCTGACAATACTTTTTAATCCGGTTTAGTCCAGATTTGTTAAGACTCGATGATCAAGTTTTTGTTAATTTGCCCAATTTCGGCGTTGGAAAAAATAAATCCAGAAAAGAACGTCTTGTGAAAAGCAAGTGTTTGTTGTACTTATGGAGCAGATACACTTATTACTCGATGGTCGAGTATTAAATTAGCTATTCAAACTTGGTGTGTCTAAAAACGGCAAAAAGTCTTTCCCGATTTTTGGGCACATAAATTTTTACCACGAAGAGCACGAAGGGCACGAAGGATAATTATATCCAAAGGTTTTGTTCTTCGTGTCCTTCGTGCTCTTCGTGGTAAAATACTGAATGTTAAGTTTATGGCAATGAGTATTTAACTTGCCGGGCAGAATTCAGAATAAAAAAAATAAAGCAAAAAGGCTTTTTTAGACACCCCAATTCAAACCACTTTAAAAATCGACTGACAAATATGGACACCTGCTCGCTGAAATGCATCAACCCGGAAGAAGTAGAAAAAACGCAGAAAACGATGCCGTCAACGGATACTATTCTGGGAATTTCAGAAATATTCAAGGCACTGGGAGATCCCTCCAGGGTAAAAATTGTGACAGCTCTTCTGGATCGGGAGCATTGTGTATGTGATCTTTCCGTACTTTGCGGTCAAAGCGAATCGGCGGTATCCCACCAGCTTCGGGTATTAAGAACCCTTCGAATCGTTAAAAACAGACGCCAGGGAAAAACGGTATATTACTCCCTGGATGACGACCATGTCCGTACATTGCTTCAGATGAGCATCGATCACATCCGCCACTAACCCAGATCTTTTTCCGAGTCCCTTACATCACGACTGTCATTTGTTGCGCTTCTTTTTTGGTGAGCACAAACTCAAATTTTTCCCATTGACAGAATTTCTCGCTTGCACATATGAACATAAGATCATATATTCATTTATATACAAAATATAATCAGGACAAAAACCATGACGACCACAATAAAAAATATCCTTCTTGAAATCTGGCATGTTTATTTGGACGTATCGGTGTTCATGCTTTTCGGTTTTCTGGTAGCAGCGCTGCTTTATGTGTTTTTTAAAACAGATCGGATTAAAAAATATTTAGGTAAAGGCCGGGTGAGACCGGTGCTGCTCGCAGCCTTGTTCGGCATCCCTATTCCCTTGTGCAGCTGCGGGGTGATCCCCGTGGTTACGGGCTTAAAAAAACAGGGCGCCAATGATGGCGCTGCCCTGGCTTTTATGATCGCCACCCCGGAATCCGGTGTGGATTCCATTGCCGTATCCTGGGCCATGCTGGATCCGGTAATGACTGTCATGCGGCCCATTGCGGGATTCATAACAGCCATATCCACCGGCATTACCGCAAACATATTCAGCAGCCGGGATCAGAAAAAACCGTCCATCACACCGGAACCTTTTTTTGTACAGGCCCCACAACCGGAGCACGCCTGCAGCTGCGCTTCCGAGACGTGCGTGAATGACTTCGGCGAAACAGCCCATAACGCACCCCTCTCAACGCGTCTGGCACAGGGCTTGAACTTTGCCTTTGGCGAACTGCTCACAGATATTGCCAAACCCTTCGCCATTGGCGTGTTCATCGCCGGTTTTATTACATTTTACTTCCCTTCCGGGATCAGTACATGGTCCCAGAATAATCCACTCCTTTCCATGCTGGTTATGCTGATTGCCGGAATCCCCATGTATGTATGCGCTACGTCGTCAACACCCATTGCTGCGGCGTTGATCCTTAAAGGACTAAACCCGGGCGCCGCCCTGGTCTTTCTATTGGCAGGACCGGCCACCAATGCTGCTACCATGGGGGTGGTGAAAAAATTTTTTGGCGTCCGGGCCTTGACGATTTATCTTGGCATGATATCCGTATGCGCCCTGGCAATGGGCTCCCTGTTGGACTTGACGTACAAGCTGCTGACTATCCAGCCGTCCGTGGTGATGGGAAAAGCGTCTGAAGTGTTGCCCTACGGCGTTGAACTGACCGCCGCCCTGATCCTGGCAGCGCTTCTGGCAAGAAGCCTGTTTAAGCGCCAAGACTGCCACTGCCATGACCACGATCACAGGCACAACGGGAAGGCGCCCATGTAAAAGATATAAGTAAAATCGGGGGCCACTTTACTCAATCCAATTCTGAAACGTCTTTATCGGGAGATTGCACAAGTAAATTTAACCGTGAAATGCTCTTTTTTGAAATATGTGACTGATTTAAAAA
>DATFIL010000467.1:0-17805 GCA_035270145.1 Desulfobacter sp.
TAGAACACTTGTTGATTCAGTGGGAGACCGTTCGCACCTGTGGAAAAAAATTGTTGCTGAGGCAGTGCGTGATCCTGTTGAATTATGCAGACGCCTGGAAATTTCAGACGAAAATTTGGATTTAAATCCGGATTTTCCAATGCTTGTACCAGAACCGTTTTTACAGCGCATTAAGCCGGCAGATCCCTCAGACCCGCTCTTACTTCAGGTTCTTCCCAGAAAGGAAGAATCAACTGTACGTCCGGGGTTCACGACCGACCCTGTTGGTGAAAATGGAAACCTAAGCCCCGAAGGCACCTTGTCCAAATACCATGGCCGTTCTCTTATCGTAACAGGCAAGGCGTGCAGTATCCATTGCCGTTTTTGCTTCAGACGACATCTGCCGCTTCCAGAGATAGAGAAAAACAGCATTTCAGGGGGATTTTGCATTGATCCGGAAACTATTGCCGCTCAATTTGAGGCTGATCCCACAATCCACGAGGTAATTCTCAGCGGTGGGGACCCCCTGATGCTAAATGACAGGCAACTTCAGGATCTCATTTTCCGTCTTGACCAGGTGCCAAGTATACAAAGAATCAGAATTCATACCAGAATGCCGATCATCATTCCCCAGCGCCTTACGGAAAATCTACTTAGCTTTCTTGGCAACAATAAACGTTATGGTAGGGCAGCTAAAATAATTATGGTATTACACGTAAATCATCCCAATGAACTTGATTCCAGGGTTTCCCAGTCAATAGAAGAATTAATTGATTCCGGGTGTATTTTATTGAGCCAAACAGTGCTTTTACGACAGGTTAATGATTCTTTGCCTGCCCTGGCTGAACTTTTTGAGCGGCTTATTAACTTAGGGGTTATGCCATACTATCTTCATCAGCTTGACCGGGTAGCAGGCGCTACACATTTTGAAGTCTCACCTGAAAAAGGATGTGACCTGATAACAAAGCTGAGAAAACGGTTACCGGGATATGCAGTCCCACGCTATGTCAGGGAAATATCAGGGGAACCGGGGAAGGTTGTGTTAAAGTAGTTGATTGTCCTTATTACTCGATGATCGAGTATTAAGTGCTTCAGAAATTTCCTTGATAATATCGTCTGCCTTGTCACTGGGTACCTGACAGGTACCCGCGCGCTTATGGCCACCGCCGCTATATTTAAGCATCAAAGATCCCACGTCGGCGCTGGCAGTGTGGTTGAGAATGCTGTACCCGCAGGTAATAACTATATTCCTGCGCCGGAAGCCCCACATAATCTGCATGGAGATGTTGGCATCGGGAAACAGGCTGTATAATAAAAACCGGTTGCCTGTGTAGATTTCATCCTGCTCCCTTAAATCAAGAACCACCACATTGCCTTCCATGCGGCTGTTTTCAAGAAGCATCTTACGGAATAGTTTGTCCTGTTCAAAGTACCGCACGGTTCGCTCCTTG
This sequence comes from Desulfobacter sp., assembly GCA_035270145.1. Classification (GTDB taxonomy): domain Bacteria; phylum Desulfobacterota; class Desulfobacteria; order Desulfobacterales; family Desulfobacteraceae; genus Desulfobacter. The sequence continues at coordinate 1,431 of DATFIL010000467.1, forward strand.
ATATCCGGAATCTCAAGAATTTCCTGGACAGTCTTGTTCCGACAATAATCAATCATATCCATCATTAAAGCGTAGTTGCTGATGCGGTAATCCTTGTAACGTCCAAGGCCGGTACGGGGATCCATGATAAAAGACACAAGAACCCAGCCCTCGGGATTGAGAATTTCCTCTTTTGAAAACCGGGCGGCATCCGCTTTATCAACGGCACAGATCAGGTTATCAAGATGCGGGTTCTTAAAATTTTCCAACCCACCATAGTACTCGTAAACAACCCGGGATGCACTTGGCGCCGAAGGTTCGCAGCATCCTTCAAAGTTGCATGATACACTTCGTTCCAGTTCGCTGGAGTGGTGATCAAACCAAAGACCGCAACCGGGAACTAAAGGAACGTTTGCCAAAATATCGTCGCAGGTTATTTCAATTTTGCCGTCCTGAATATCCTTGGGATGGACGAATTTAATGTCATCAATAATTCCCTTCTCTTTGAGAATGGCTGCACAGCCAAGGCCGTCAAAATCGGATCGGGTAACCAACCGCATGAGCACCTCCTTTTACTGTGACCAATTCAATTATTAGGATAAAGATGATAAAAGTAGGTTACCATAAAATCCATCGAAATTTCAAATAATTTTAAAGCTGTTTAAAAATTAGTGAATCGGAGCGCAATCTCATTCTCATGTGATTGCAGCTGATTCATCTATTTTTAAACACTCGATGATCGAGAAACAGGCTCTCTAAACCCGGATGCCCCCAAAAAAGTACTATCCCAGCTACCGTCCTATACCATGATATTCAAACCCGGCTTCTTTGATTTCTTCAGGGTCGTATTGGTTTCTGCCGTCAAAGATCACCCGTTCTTTCATCAGGGAGGCCATCTTTTTAAAATCCGGCTGCCTGAAGGTCTTCCATTCCGTAACCAGAATACAGGCATCGGTGCTGTCCAGGGCCGTATACTGATCCTGCGCAAAACAGATTTTTTCCTGTTCGTGTGCCGGGATCTCCTTTTTAGCCTGGTCCATGGCCACGGGGTCAAAAACATTAATCCGGGCACCTGCACCCAAAAGGGTTCTAATCAATACACGGGAAGAGGCTTCGCGCATATCATCGGTGCCGGGCTTAAAAGCCAGCCCCCAGATGCCGAATGTCCGTCCGGTCAAATCCTGTCCGAATCGATTGATCACTTTATCTCCAAGCACCTGTTTTTGAAGATTGTTTCTTTCCTCCACAGCCTCCAGCAGCGTGGGAGCGAAACCTGCATCCCTGCCGGTTTTCACAAGGGCTTTGACATCCTTGGGAAAACACGACCCGCCGTATCCGCAACCGGGGTAGATAAATGAATACCCGATGCGGGAATCTGAACCAATTCCTTTGCGCACGTTCTCCACATCCACGCCCAACCGTTCGCACAGATTGGAGATCTCATTCATGAATGAAATCTTTGTGGCCAGCATGGAGTTGGCCGCATATTTTGTCATTTCAGCATCTTTGATATTCATAAACAACATTTTGTCCCGGTTTCTTGAAAAAGGCGCATACAGCCTGCGCATCAGCTTTGCAGCCCGGTCGGAATCCGCGCCCACAATAATCCGGTCCGGCTTAAGAAAATCATTAACAGCCGCCCCTTCTTTAAGAAACTCGGGATTTGATACCACGTCAAATTCAATGTCTGCCCCCCGGGCCTCAAGTGTTTTGCTGACCTGGGCCCGAACCTTGTCTGCGGTCCCCACGGGCACTGTGGATTTATCCACAATCACGGCGTAATCTTCAATAACGGAACCGATCTGCCGGGCCACTTCCAGCACATACTGCAGATCTGCAGAACCATCCTGCCCCGGTGGCGTGCCTACGGCAATGAAAAACACATTGCACGCCTTTGCGGCCTGGGCCAGCTGCGTGGTAAACCCAAGGGTGCCTTCCTTATAATTATTGAGGACAATGGATTCAAGGCCTGGTTCATAAATGGGAAGAATCCCTTTTTTCAAGTTATCTATTTTTTCCCGGTCAATGTCCACACAAGTGACATGACTTCCCATTTCAGAAAAACATGCACCCGTGACAAGGCCTACATATCCGGTTCCGATAATCGTTAATTTCATTCTTTAATATTACCTTTCATTTATTGCCAAACCGGACCCTGTCATTTTCGGCCCTGGACAAATTGAATATGGATTAATTGAATATTATCAGACAATGCGTCTGAATTTTCTGCAATGGTAATTAATCCTTTTATGGATGTCAATCTAAGTCATTTGCGGGCTAAGGCCCATGCTCAGAACCGTAATTTATATATTTCCCCTTAGTTGACATGGTTGCGGGCCGGTTGTATTTTAGCTTCTATTATGAATGAACACAAAAAAATACAATTAAAAGACTACCGGCCCTTTGAATTCATTGTTGACCATGTTGACCTGACCTTTGACATCCGGGATGACCACACCCGGGTGACATCCAAACTTAAAATGAAAAAAGATCCTGCCAGGGCAAATGAAACAACGCCTTTGGTGCTGAACAAGGGAAATTTTGACATTGTTTCCGTGGTTGCCGGCGACATGGTGCTTTTGCCCGGTGAATACAAAAGCGACGATGAAACCGTTAGCCTTCTCGCCACCCCGGATGTTTTTGAGCTTGAAATCACAAACATTCTTAAGCCGGATGAAAATACCGCATTAGAAGGCTTATACCGTTCGGGCAACATTCTATGTACCCAATGTGAGGCCCAGGGATTTCGCAATATCACACCTTACCCTGACAGGCCCGATGTGATGGCACCCTTTTCCTGTACCATTGTGGCGGACAAAACCCGCTACCCGGTGTTGTTATCCAACGGTAACCCTGTAAAATCCGGAGACCTTGATAACAACCGCCACTTCGCTGTCTGGGAAGATCCATTTAAAAAACCCTGCTATCTTTTTGCCCTGGTGGCAGGGGACCTTGCCGTGTTAGAGGACCAGTTCACAACAGCATCCGGCAGGGATGTGAGCCTTAAAATCTATTCCGAAAAAGAGAATATCGCCCGTTGCAGCCATGCCATGACGTCCTTGAAACAGGCCATGGCATGGGATGAGAAACGGTTTGGCCGGGAATATGATCTGGACCTATACCAGATCGTGGCCATCAATGATTTTAATGCCGGGGCCATGGAAAACAAGGGGCTGAACATATTTAACGCCAAATATGTGCTGGCAGACCCGCAAACAGCCACGGACGATGATTTCATGGGCATCCAGGGCGTTATTGCCCACGAATATTTCCACAACTGGACCGGCAACCGGATCACCCTGAAAAACTGGTTCCAGCTCAGCCTCAAGGAAGGCCTCACTGTTTTCCGGGACCAGGAATTTTCATCGGACATGAACTCACGGCCGGTGAAGCGTATCAGTGATGTGAAAGACCTTATGGCAGCACAGTTTCCCGAGGACAGTGGCCCCATGACCCATCCGGTACGGCCGGATGCATACATCAAAATGGATAACTTTTACACCATGACCGTGTACAAAAAAGGTGCAGAAGTAATCCGCATGATATATCAGTTTTTAGGGCAGGACCTGTTCAGAAAAGGCATGGATCTCTATTTTGAAAACTTTGACGGCATGGCCGTAACCCTTGAGGATTTTGTTGGTGTTATGGCAAAGGTGTCCGGCCGCAACCTGAATCAGTTTTTCCTGTGGTATACCCAGTCCGGTACACCGGAAATATCCATGACCCGTCAATATGATGAAAATATCCAGACCCTGTCTTTAACTTTTACCCAGGCCACGTCTGCGGACAGAAATCAATCCGAAAAAAAGCCCTTTCACATCCCTGTCCGGATCGCTTTGATCAACAGGGCCGGGGAGACAGTCAGACAAGACGCGCTGTATGAGCTGACCGAGGAAACCGACACCTTTAAATTTGAAAATGTACCTGCCGATACCTACCCGTCCGTATTCAGGGAATTTACTGCACCTGTGCGTCTCACCACGGATTTTTCAGATCAGGACCTTGCCTTTCTCATGGCCCGGGATACCGATCCCTTTAACCAGTGGTATGCCGCCCAGACCCTGTTCGTCAATGAGATAAAAAATCTGGTGACGGCTATCCAGACCAACAAACCCATGGCGCTATCATCAGGGATTGTTAAGGCCTTTTCCCTGGCCCTGGAAAACAGAGAAAAAGACAGAGCGTTTCTTTCCAAGGCCCTTACCCTGCCCCAGGAAACAGAGATAAAGGATCATTTTAAAATCATAGATGTTGAGGCCATCCACCAGGCCAGGACCTTTTTAAAACAAACCCTGGCCGAAAAACTGACATCAGAATTTAAAACCGTATATGAAATATGCCGATCCGCAAACCCCGATGATATTTCAGAGGCGGCCATGGCGGACAGAAGCCTTAAAAACCTTTGCCTTTCCTATCTTGGCAGCCTGGCGAATCAAGATGTCCAGGATCTTGTAGAAAATCAGTTTGAAAGTGCCGGCAACATGACAGATGAACTTGCCGCCTTCAAAATCCTGAGTCACATGAACCCAGACATCCGCGATAAAGCATGTCACGCGTTTTATGACAAATGGCAGGCCCGGACCCTGGTGATCGACAAATGGTTTTCTGTCCAGGCCCAGTCCAGCCTTGAAGACACGTTAGACCAGGTAAAAAAACTGACAGCACACAATGATTTCACCATGACCAACCCCAACAAGGTCCGGGCGCTCATATTTGCCTTTGCCTTGAACAATCCCATGAATTTTCACAGGGCTGATGGTCAAGGCTATGAATTTACGGCAGAACGAATTCTGGCGCTGGATAAAATCAACCAGCAGACAGCCGCACGGCTTTGCACATGTTTTAATCTATGGAAACGCTATGATGAGAACAGGCAAGCGATGATGAAAAAACAACTTGAAACCATGGCCGGACAAAAAGAGCTGTCCAGGAATCTTTATGAAATTGTATCCCGGGCCTTGGAATAACCGCCATGGGCTGATCCGGTCTATCAACACCACGTCAACGACCTCCGGCAAAGCCGAAGCCTTGGTCTTCAAACCGCTGAAAGCGGGCTCAAAACCTTCGTGAACTTCGTGGCCTTCGTGGTTCAATAAGGCATAACCATTGGTTTTCTCAACCACAAGAACGCGAAGGACATGAAGAGCAAGTTCCATTAAATGTAAAGTTTTGGGAAACCTTTCACTTGATCATCGCGTTTCAGGCATAGTATTCCCTATACCAGTCCACAAAATTCCGTATCCCCTGTTTTACAGACGTTTGAGGCTTGAACCCGGTGGCGGCAATAAGATCATCCACATCAGCCCAGGTGGCGGGCACATCGCCGGCCTGCATGGGCAGATAGTCGATTTTTGCTTTTTTGCCCAGAGCATCTTCAATGGCGTGGACAAAGTCCATCAACGCCACAGAGTCATTATTACCAATATTGTAGATCCTGTAAGGCACACACGAGCTTGAAGGAACGGGATTTTTGCCGCTCCAGGCCGGGTCAGGCTCAGGAACCTTATCCATCACCCGGACCACACCTTCCACGATATCATCAATATAGGTAAAATCCCGCTGCATCTCACCATTGTTAAACACCTCGATGGGTTCGTCAGCTAAAATGGCCTTTGTGAAGAGGAACAACGCCATATCAGGCCTGCCCCAGGGACCATACACCGTAAAAAACCGCAATCCTGTTACCGGCAGATTATACAGGTAGCTGTAGGAATGGGCCATGAGCTCATTGGCTTTTTTGGACGCCGCATACAGGCTGACCGGATGATCCACATTATGGCGGACCGAAAACGGCATGTGCGTATTCAGCCCATACACCGAACTTGACGATGCAAACACAAGATGCTTGATCCCGCCATGGCGGCAGCCTTCAAGAATATTGCCAAATCCCACCAGGTTGGCATCCACATAGGAGGCCGGATTTTCAAGGCTGTACCGCACCCCTGCCTGGGCCGCCAGATTCACCACGCAGTCAAAGGCATTATCCTCAAACAGCTTGGCCATGTTGGGCCGGTCCGCAAGATCCAGGAGAATAAATGTGAAATCCGGATACCCGGACAAACGCGCCAGCCGGTCTTTTTTCAAATTCACATCATAATAATCGTTGAGATTATCAATCCCCCATACACGATGACCGTCATTCAACAGCCGTAAAGAAAGCGCAGACCCGATAAACCCGGCTGCACCGGTGATTAATATATTCATAAAATGCGGCAAGGAAACCCCTGAGTCTTTAGCTCAGGGGAGGATTTGCCGTCCTCCTTATAATAATTTAGTAGTCCAGGTACCAGACCTTAACACGTCGTATTGTAGGAATAGCCGTCAGATGTGTGAAGCCGCCTGCAGTATTTCCAGCTAATGCCCGGTACTGTTTTGTCCACTGTTTTAATGTTAAACGATCCGCTTTTTCTGACAGCGACACGCCCGATGTACGTTCCGACCTTTTTACCGAAAGTGACAACCGCCTTGACTATATCACCCGTCTGAAAGCCTTTGACTTTTTTCTCAGCCGAGGGGTAGTTGACAACTCAAATCGCTTTATTTTACTCTCTATATAACTTATAATAAATATATATCATAAGAATATGATCTCTTAATATTTGTTTGTTCTGTTTTTTGTTTTTTTGCTGGGCAGTGGTTAGTTATTTCTGCCCAATGGGTTTAATTCATAACATCGGCTTTGACCGGACTTTCAAACCTTTCAGTGCCGGGCAAAGACCAGAGAGGAAAAGATATGAAATTTAAAAAAATCCTTAATCCCGTGGATGGTTCAGAACATTCCAAACGCGCCACCCAATATTCCATTGAGTTGGCAAAGCAATTCGATTCAAAAATCATCTTGCTTCACTGCCACGCCAAATTCCCTGTTGTTCTGGCCGAGCCCCATTTCCAAAATGCCATCAATGAAATTATGAAAAATTCTGAGGAATTGATCAAGCCGTTTGAAGATTTATTGGAAGACAGTGGCGTTGAATATGAAATCCGGATTCTGGAAGGTTCCCCGGCAAATAATATCGACACTGTAGTGAACGTAGAAAAAATCGATTTAATTGTCATGGGATCTAGGGGGGTCGGCAACTTTGAAGGACTTTTCCTAGGGTCAGTGGCCCATCAAGTCCTTCATAAGGTTCAATGCCCTGTATTTATAATAAAATAAATATCTTTATATTCAATACGTTATTCACTCGTATGGCGTGAGCCGAAGCAGGCGACCATCTTTTTTATCTTCGAGAACCCATATTGAACCTCCGGGGCCTTGCTCAACCTCTCGAATACGTTTGCCCATGGCAAAACGTTCGACCTCATAGGCCCGTTGGCCGTCAAGCCTGATCCGTACCAGTGACTTTGACCTTAGCCCGCCGATAAAGGCATTATCCCGCCAATCCGGAAACATATCCCCATTGTAAATAATCATACCTGAGGGTGCAACGGTTGGCACCCAATATAATTCAGGGGCATTGAATTCCGGACGCGTATCATGGTCAGGAATAGGCATTCCTGAATAGTGATCGCCCCAGGATACAATGGGCCAGCCGTAATTATCTCCACCAACGGTCAGGTTGAATTCATCACCATGTCTTGGGCCCATTTCGTGCGTCCACAGTTGCCCCTGCCTGTCAAAAGCAATGCCCAGCAGGTTCCGGTGCCCTATAGACCAGAAGGTTTTTGCAAGTTTTCCCTTGTTTTGAAACGGATTGTCAGAAGGAACAGATCCGTCTGCGTTAATCCTGATAACTTTACCCAAATCTTGCGTCCAGCTTTGGGCTGGCGTTTGTTTCTGCCGATCACCGGAAGTGATGAATAAACGCCCATCCGGGCTGAATGCTAAGCGGTATGAGTAATGTCCATTGCCTGGGACCTTTGGCGCTTGCCGCCAGATAACTTCAATGTTTTTCAGTTTCGGCTTGGCTGACGCATGTATGAATTGAGCCCGGACAACGACTGCCCCCTTTTTTCCTGACGCATCCTGTTCAGCATAGGACAGGTATATCCAGCGGTTATCAGAGAACCGGGGATGAAGAATTATATCACCCAGACCACCTTGGCCACCGTAAGCGACCTTAGGTACGCCTCCGACTGACACCTTGGCGCGGTCATTCACGTTGAATAGAATTAAAGAGCCGCTTTTTTCAGTTACCAAAAGATCGCCATCCGGAAGAAATGTCATGGCCCAAGGTTCATTGAATTCGGCATAGCTCTCGGCAAAGAGCCTTGAACCCGCATTACCGTCAATCGATTTAACACTGGATTCGCTGTAGGTGCTGCAAGAAAGCAGAAGCACTAACAAAGCAAGGTAACTAATAGCTTTTAATGATTGCATGATTATCTCCATTTTAAAATAGGTTTTGAACGTCTGAAAGAAAGAAATCGTAGTATTTGCTATCTGGGGGATACAATATTAGATTAAGGCAACTTCGTTCTAATTTTCTACGCCAAAACAGGCTTATGCTGAGGATCACCCTGGATTACGAGTCTTTCTTTCGTACCATAACGTCAATTATACCGGTATTGAAAAACCATGCAATATAAAATAGGATATTCTCTTGGCATTAGAATTCAATAATATAGAATCGGAGATATTGACCTACTCCCATTTCTTATATAAAGTTGATTTCATGGTTGCGATGTTACATTAAGCGTATGATAGTATAACGGAGAGCCTGCGGTTAGGGACCTGTCCAAAGGAGTAATAACGACAATGACAAAAAAGATCACGGAATCTATTCTCCTGGTTGACGACCAACCTGCGAACCTTCAGGTGCTGATGAACACTCTGAAAAGTCTCGGCTGCAAGCTGCTGGTCGCCAAAAATGGCGAGACAGCCTTGACCATTGCCCAAAAAGTGCGGCCGAATCTCATTTTACTGGATATAATGATGCCGGGAATAGACGGATTTGAAGTGTGTCGCCGGTTAAAGTCGAATCCGGACACCCGGGAAATTCCGGTAATCTTTCTTTCCGCCCTTGATGATACCGGAGACAAGGTACGTGGGCTTCAATTGGGAGCGGTGGACTATGTAGCCAAACCCTTCCAGCCCGAAGAGGTCATTGCCCGGGTGAATACCCACTTGACCATCCATCGGCTCAATCGTGAGGTGCAAAAGCAAAAGGCTGAGCTGGAGCACGAGTTGCAGATCGTCTCCCAACTCCAACGTAACCTTCTGCCCGAACGGCTGCCCCAGATCCACGGGTTAAAACTGGCAGTGCACTATGAAACCAGCCGTTATGCCGGTGGGGACTACTATGATTTTATGACGCTGCCTGGGGATCTTCTGGCCGTTCTGATCGCAGATGCGGAAGGCCACAGTGCCCCTGCCGCCGTCATGATGGCGATGACCTGTGCCCTGTTTCGTTCCTGTTCCAACGACCTGAATGAGCCGGACAGTGTACTCTCCTTCATCAACGAAAATTTATGCAAGGTAAACAGGGAAAGTTTTGTAACGGCAGCCTACGCTGTTTATGATACCGCTCGCAGAACCCTCAGAATCGCCTGTGCAGGGCATCCATTCCCCATCCTCTATCGATTTTCAGAAAAAACTGCCACAGAACTTCCCTGTGACAACGTAATGCTGATGGGATTGAGTCCTTATACCGATGTGCCGGTTTCCGAAATTACCCTTTACCCCGGGGACCGCATTCTATTTTACACAGATGGGGCCACCGACCGATTCAACACATCCGAGGAGCGTTACGGAACGGACCGCCTGCTGCAGAAATTTAAAACCGCCGCCTCCAATGATCCCGAAGTTATTCTTAAAGAAATTGTCGACGATATCTTGCAATTCGCAGGAGATAGCCCGCCTGATGATGATCAGGCCATGATTGTTCTCGTTGTTGATTAACATCAATGTCTTTGGGGCTTTTCTCAAAAAATCTAATATGAGTATGCGGTATACAATACCTGCTATCTTATTTCGCTTCAGCGGAAAAATATAGGAGAACACTTGAAAGAAAACGAAAACAATAATACAAGCAAAACGACGGGACAGTCCGATGCCAAGAATGATCAAGTGACTGTCGAGAGCGAAGGGTTTTCCTTGACGGAAGTGATCGACATTGATCAGCTGAAACCCGTCCTTGAAGATTTCTGTAATATCATGAAGATCTCCTCGGCCATCGTTGACTTGAAGGGGAATGTTCTGGTTTCCGCCAGCCGGCAGGGGATCTGCACCAACTTTCACCGTATTGATGCACGGACGTGTTATCGCTGTGTTGAGAGCGACACGCAACTTGCTACAAACCTGGAGAAAGGGAAATCATTTTCGATTTACCACTGCAAAAACGGTCTGACCAACGCCGCGTCACCCATCATCATTGAAGGCCGGCATGTGGCGAATCTTTTTGTGGGGCAATTTCTCACGGAAGCACCAAACATGAACGACTTCAAACAGCAGGCCCGAAAATTCGGGTTTGATGTGGCCGATTACATGCGTGCCCTTGATTATGTTCCGATCATTTCCCAGAATAAGCTGCTCACCATTCTAAGATTCCTGACGGGGTTTGCGAACATTGCAGTCTTTTTGGGCATTGAGCGGATCAAAGCAAAAAAAGCGGAACATATCGCCCAAGTTCGGGTCGAAGATACCGAAAAGGCCAAAAAGGAGTTGATACGCTACAAACGGCATCTTGAAAGCCTGGTGGAGGATCGAACTGAAAGGCTCAAGCAATCAGAGGAATACAACCATCTTATCCTGCAATCGGTGGCAGAGGGTATTTTCGTTACCGATACGGACGGTCAATGCATCTATGCCAATGAAGCCGCACAAAAGATGCTTGGATACACCACCGAAGAACTCATCGGTCAAAATATATATGACCTGTTTCACCATTCGAATGAGGATGGATCGCCACACCTTCCCGAAAACTGTCCAATTTATCTGGCCCACACCCAGGGGATCACCAGTTTCCGCAGGGACGAGGTCTTCTGGCGCAAGGACGGCTCATTTTTTTACACCTCCTACACAAGCGTGCCCCAGCGCAAAGACAAAACCATCATTGGCGCCGTAGTGGTCTTCCGGGACATCTCTGAGCGCAAAAAATTTGAAGATGCCCTGCAGGAGAGCGAATACCGTCTTAAAAGCATTCTGATGACGACCAATGAAGGGTTCTTCTGGGTAGACAATGACGCGCGCCTCATATCCCTTAATGACACCATGTGCAAAATTTTCAATAGAGCCCGCGAAGATCTTGTAGGAAAAACACTCTTTGACTTTCTGGATGAGAAAAATACGGCGATCTTGAATGAGCAGCTTGAGCGCAGAGTTACCGGCCAAAGGGGTGTCTATGAGATTGCCTTCAACCGTCCGGACGGTTCAAAAGTGACCTGTCTGCTCCATGCCACCCCCCTTTACGATAAAGACGGTGTGAAAACAGGGTCCTTTGCCATGGTTTCGGACATCACCCACCGCAAAAAAATGGAAGAGGAACTCATTGTCGCCCGGGATAAAGCAGAGGCGGCGACTCAGGCCAAAAGTGATTTTCTGGCCAACATGAGCCATGAAATCCGCACCCCCATGAACGCCGTTATGGGGATGACCCATCTGGCCCTCCAGACGGATCTGACCCCGAAGCAGAAGGACTATCTTAACAAAATTCAGATTTCTGCCAATTCCCTTCTCGGGGTCATCAACGATATTCTCGATTTTTCAAAAATCGAGGCCGGCAAGATGAAAATGGAGTCCATTGAGTTCAACCTGGATGAAGTCCTGGAAAATCTTTCCACGATGATAGCGATGAAAATTCGGGAAAAAGAGGGGATTGAGGTTCTTTTCAACACCGGCGCCGACGTACCCCGCCATCTGATGGGAGATCCCATGCGGCTGAGCCAGGTCCTGGTCAACCTGGCCAATAACGCAATCAAATTCACCGAAAATGGAGAAATAGTGGTCTCTACCAAAGTGCTCAGCCAGGCAAACCATGTTACAGTTCTCCAATTTTCAGTGCGGGATACGGGCATCGGCCTCACCAAAGAACAAATGGCCCAGCTTTTTACGAGCTTTAGCCAGGCGGACACCTCTATCACCCGTCGGTACGGCGGCACTGGGTTGGGGCTATCCATCTGTCAGCGTCTCGTAAAAATGATGTGCGGCAGAATCTGGGTGGACAGCACCTATGGGTCAGGCAGTACGTTTTATTTTACGGCGGCTTTCAAGACCGTGCGGGAAGCCAAACGGGTCTGCCACATCCCTCCGCCGGGGTTGAGGAACCTCAAAGCGCTGGTGGTGGACGACAATGCGACATCCCGGCAAATTTTTCAGAATATGCTGGAATCTTTTTCTTTTAATGTTACCTTGGTGGCATCCGGAGAAGAAGGGCTGGAAGAGATTGGAAAATCCGTCGAAGGGACCCCCTACGACATCGTGGTGATGGACTGGAAGCTGCCGGGCATCGACGGCATCGAGGCCTCGAAACGAATCAAGAAGGATTCGCGGTTGACTCAAATTCCGATCATTATCCTGGTCAGCGCCTACATCCGGGAAGAGATCATGTGGCAGGCCGAAGCGGCCGGCCTGGATGGTTTCCTGATCAAGCCCATCAACGCCTCGGTGATGTTTGATACGATCATGAACGCGCTGGCAGAAGATGACGGCATGGAGACGCCGCATACAAAGGAGGACGAGAATAAACAGGTCTCAGATGTGCTAAAAACCCTCGAAGGCACCCGGGTGCTGCTCGTTGAAGACAACGAAATCAATCAGCAGGTTGCCATGGAAATCCTTGTTGCTGCGGGGGTTGCGGTCACCCTGGCCGCCAACGGACAAAAAGCCGTTGAGGCAGTGCGGACGAATCATTTCGATGCTGTACTGATGGATCTGCAGATGCCGGTGATGGATGGTTATACCGCAACCCGGATTATCCGACAAGATGCGCAATTCAAGGAATTGCCCATCATCGCCATGACAGCCCATGCCATGGCCGAAGATCCGGAAAAAAGCCGCCATGCCGGCATGAATGATCACATTACCAAGCCCATCAACACCGAGGAACTCTATGCAGTCCTGGCGGAATGGATTTCAGTCGATACACCCTGTGGGGAGGCCGTATCAAAAACGGAGATAACACCACAGCCCGTTCCCGATAATAGCACCACTGTTGTGCCGGCATCCCCGGATGAGCAGACGTTGCCGGAGATTCTGGATGGATTCGATCTTCCTTCCGGTCTGAGGCGTCTTCAAGGAAATCAGACCCTCTACCGTAAGCTGTTGATCAATTTTGGCGACAAGTACGCCCAGAGGGCCAACGAAATCCGACAAGCCCTGGAAGCAGAAGACTACAGCAGCGCCCACAAACTGACGCATGAAATCAAGGGGGTTGCCGGCAACCTTTCAGCATCCCAGCTGCATACCGCAGCCTCAGAACTGGACCAGCTGGTCAAGCATGCAACCCCGCAGAATCCCCCTCCGGAAGATGCGCTTGCCACGGCCTTAACCGCCTTGGAAAGTCGGATGGAAGAAGCCCTTGGATCTGTCCTGCAGCTGTCGTCATTGACGGCCAACGCCGAACCCGAAAAACCCGAAACCGCCCTTGAATCAGAGCATCAACTGCCCTCGGACCTGGCCAAGGAGGCCGCTGTACGCCTGCGGGAGGCCGCCGAAATGGGTGACGTATCGGCACTGACGGAAATTTCCGAGGAGATGGCTGACCGGTCAAAAGATTTTGCCCCCTATCTCGACAAAATCACACAAATGAAGGACGACTTTGATTTCGAAGGGATCATCGGTCTGGCCGATAATCTGAAAACGCGATGATCAAATTTCTTGAAAACTTGATCATGGCGTGAAAAAAAAATGGAAAAAAAAGAGGGAAAATGAAACCAACTGTTAATAAAATTTCGAAATCCGATTTAAAAGCATCAATAGACTACCATCTCCGCTGCTCTCTTTGCAAAGAAACGCCGACAAAGGATTACCGGGACCTCTTTTTGTCGACGGCCTTTTCCCTGCGGGACCGAATGGCGGAAAAAATTCTGCATACGGAGCAGCGATATCAGAAATCCCAAACTAAGCGGGTCTATTATCTGTCTTTGGAATTCTTAATCGGGCGGCTGATGGGCAATAATCTTCACAATCTCGGCATGTTTGATGTCTGCCGTGAATTCATGGCAGAGGCCGGCATCGACATTGAAGAGGTGCGTGAGCAGGAGAACGACCCCGGTCTTGGAAACGGCGGGCTCGGCCGTCTGGCGGCCTGTTTTCTTGATTCCATGGCAACGCTGGATATTGCCGGTTTCGGCTACGGAATCCACTATGAATACGGTCTCTTCAAGCAGGAGATCGACAACGGCTATCAGCGGGAAAAGCCGGATAACTGGCTGGCGGACCTTAACCCCTGGGAATTCAAGCGGACCGATGAAAAATGCATCATCCCCATCAAAGGACGGATTGAACACTTTCAGGACCGTGATGGAGAGTACAATCCCATGTGGCTTGACTGGAATTTCATCGTGGGGATTCCCTTTGATATTCCCGTTGTCGGATACGGGGGGAAAACAGTAAACTGGTTGAGGCTTTACGGCGCAGGTTCCTCTGCCGATTTTGATATCCAGATCTTCAATGAGGGGGATTACTTCCGGGCGGTGGAGCAGAAAGTCGCTTCCGAAACCATCACCAAGATGCTTTATCCCCTGGACACGATCATGTCAGGAAGGGAACTTCGCCTGGTGCAGGAATATTTTCTCGTGGCCTGCACCCTCAAGGACATCATTCGGCGTTATATGAAAAATAACGAAAATTTCGACCGGTTCCCTGAACAGGTCGCCATCCAGATGAACGACACCCATCCCTCCCTGGCAGTGGCGGAACTGATGAGGCTTCTAGTGGACGAATATGCACTACCATGGGATCACGCCTGGGAAATCACCCAACAGACTCTGGCCTATACCAACCATACGGTACTAGCCGAAGCGCTGGAAAAATGGCCCACAGACCTTCTCGAACGCGTCATTCCCCGCCATCTCCAGATCATTTATGAAATCAACCGCCAGTTTCTTGAAAAAATTGCCGCCCGTTATCCCGGCGACGTCGACCTTCTCCGGCGCATGTCTTTCATCGAAGAAGGGGAGAACAAGCTGGTTCGGATGGCCCACCTGGCACTGGTGGGGTCCCATTCCGTTAACGGGGTCTCCGCCCTTCATACGGAAATTTTAAAGCAGGACAATTTTTCAGACTTTTACGCCCTCTGGCCGGAGCGATTCGTCAATGTGACCAACGGCATCACCCAGAGACGCTGGCTTCTGAACGCCAATCCTCGACTGGCGGGACTGATTACCGACACCATCGGAGACGCGTGGATCACCGATCTAAGCCAGCTTCGACAGTTGGAGCCCTATGCCGATGAGACGGCTTTCATGGACGAATTCCGTGACATCAAACGGGCGAACAAAGAAGACTTGGCGAAAATCATCTCTGATACCCTCTGGCTTCCCATCAATCCTGATAGTTTGTTCGACATTCACATCAAGCGAATTCATGAATACAAACGCCAGCTCCTGAAAATCATGCATATCATACATGAATATCTACAAATAATCAGGGGAGAGAAAACGCCCACGGTTGCCAAAACCTTCATCTTTGCCGGCAAAGCTGCGCCCGGATACTGGGTGGCCAAACAAATAATCAAGCTGATTCATAATGTCGGGCAGGTCATCAATCAGGACAGACGTATCCAGGATGCCTTGAAGGTGGTTTTTCTGCCGGATTACAGCGTCTCTCTTGCGGAAAAAATCATTCCGGCTGCGGATTTGAGCGAACAAATTTCCATGGCCGGTCAGGAGGCGTCCGGAACAGGAAATATGAAATTCATGCTTAACGGTGCTTTGACCGTGGGAACATTGGACGGTGCCAATGTCGAAATGCTCGAGGAAGCAGGCGCGGATAATATCTTTATCTTTGGCTTGAAGGCAGAAGAGATCACCGACATGATCAAAAAGAAAAACTACTACGCTGTGGAGTATTATCGTCTCTTTCCAGAGATCCGCAGGGTTTTGGACACCTTTCGCGATAATACTTTTTGCCCTGATGAGAAGGGTCTCTTTCAATGGATTTACCATCGGATGATGAATAATAAGGATCCCTATTTCCATTTGCCGGATTTTTTCCCCTATATTCAGGTGCAGGATCAAATAGAAGCGGAATACCTGGACCCGGTCAATTGGACGAAAAAATCGATTCTGAATGTGGCGCGGTCCGGAAAATTTTCCAGCGACAGAGCCGTTTCCGATTATAACCGCCTAATTTGGAATAAAAAAAACCCGAGCTAACGGTTATGAAGTGAAAACGTTTCAATGCGGGGATTTAAAAAAATTGAATTCAAATTCTATATAAATAGACTTTAGGAAGGAAATTATGCAGCTGAAACATAACAATGTAGAGGATGTACTGATCGTGAGGCCGCTGGAA
>DATFIL010000468.1:0-4651 GCA_035270145.1 Desulfobacter sp.
GTTTTGTTAAACATGGAAACCCAGGCGCAGATGCATAGAAATATGGCCTTGGCAGCCTTTGAACGACAGGCATTTGAAGAGATGTTGTACCATGCAAAAAGGTCTGCCGGCCTTATCAATACGCCTGAATCCGTCAGATTACTGGCAGGGGCTGCGGTTCTGGCCGGGAAATATGAAACAGCTGTGAATTTTTTTAAAACCCAGAATTAAATTGGGGTGTCTAAAAACGCTTCCTATTAGCTTAATTTTTTAACCCTTTCTTTTACCATGAAGAACATGAAGCGCATGAAGAATATATACTGGAGAATCAGTCTTCATGTCCTTCATGCGCTTCATGGTTTTAAAAATTAACGCTGTTCAAATTGGGTACAAATCTTGAGAAAACCAAACTCGGAAATTTAGACACCTAAGAATTAGGGCCATGGAATTATAATTACAAGGGATAAAGCATATAGAATGACTCAAGACATCGACACCCTGTTTGAGGTCTTACGCAAAACAAACCGGACTACAGGTAATCTAAAGGTTCCGGACACCTTGGCTTTTAAGATGGTTCCCACTGACCGGGGGATCTGTCTTTCCATTGTTGACGGCTCGGGTAAAGAGGTGAATCCGGGCTATGAATTCTATTCAGGCCCTGAGCGAGCCGTTTTAAAAGAGATTGCCAGGCTCCGGGAACAGGAGGCCTTCAACATTGACTGGGATGAGCAGCCGGCTGACAATCAATTCTATCTCAACGGTAACGATTATCTGCTTTCCCTGCTTCTTTCTTCGGACTGTTTTGTGGATGCAACGGGCGAAAAGATACAGTTGGCCCCGGAGGATGCCCGGGTCAGGCTCTCCATCGTGCAAAGGGAAAACCAAGCGCCCCGGGACAAGAACCTTGAGACTTCAATGGCGCTGTGGTACGGCTCAAAAAAAATTCCTTCCATGCGCCCTGTTACCCAGACTCACATGCTTGCCGGCAATACCATTTACAGGGTCAAACCCCTTGGCAAGAATTATGATTCCCTTTCTTTGTTTGAAACCGTTTTAAGTTTTGATCTTCTGGAACAATACCTGACCCTGGTTTTTTCCAATCTCACCAATGTGGACGTCTCTTATCCCGGATATACCGTCATCAAAGGGGAACCTAAAACAACCCAACCGGCCCTTATATTTGAGAATGTCTCCCAGGATCAATCCCTGCATCTGAGGTTCTCAGCCACGTATCCCGGATTTTCACCGGATTTTTTTGACAATTTTGATATGGATCAAATTGTATCAATCAACGAGATGGAAAAAAATATTATCATAAGCCCCCTGGTTCACGGGGATATTTCCGCCTGTTTCCATGACATCCAGAAAACTTTAAAACGCCATGCCCGACACCTGGAACAAGACAAGGCCATTTATGCCCAGGACAATTTTATGGTCATCGAATCCGCCCTGGCACGGCGATTTATCACCATGGAGCTTTCCTCTCTGTTGTCACGCTACACAATCCTGGGGGCTGATAAGCTTGCATCCTACAAGGTGAAATATGTGCAGCCCAAGCTGAATCTGCACCTTTCGCACGGCATTGATTTTCTTGAGGGCGAGGGAAACGTCACCCTTGACGGGGAAACATTCACAATCAATGATGTCTTAAAACAATATCAAAAGAACGCCTATGTGCGGTTGAACGATGGGTCAAGCGCCGTTATCAATCCCGATTATATGGAAAAGCTGGCCCGGATTTTCAAAAAACAAAAAACCGGGATAAAGGTCTCTTTTTTTGATCTGCCATTGGTGGAGGAACTGATCGGCGAAAAAATCGCCAAAGAAACTTTCAACAAATCCAGAAATATTTTTCTGGGATTCAACCAATTAAAAAACGCCGGAACACGGATGCCTGACGTCAATGCCACGCTTCGGGAGTACCAGAAGCAGGGGTTCAGATGGATTGCCTATCTTTACAAGCACAAATTAGGCGGCTGCCTTGCCGACGACATGGGGCTTGGAAAAACCATTCAGACCATTGCTCTGCTGGCGTCAATCTATCCGGAACAACAACAGCCAACCCTGATCGTAATGCCCAAGACCCTCTTATTTAACTGGGAAAGCGAACTTAAGCGGTTTGCGCCAAAATTGACATCCGCCCTTTACTATGGCCAGACCCGGGACATAAAAACAATGGACTCCCCAAATATTATTTTAACCACCTACGCCATGGTGAGAAATGATATTGAACAATTAAAAGAGGAACACTTTCACATGGTTGTTCTGGATGAGTCCCAGAACATCAAGAATCCCAACTCAAAAACATCCAGGGCGGTGATGCTTTTACAGACTGACCACCGGTTTGCCTTGAGCGGCACCCCCATAGAAAACAATATGAGCGAACTCTATGCCCTGTTCCGGTTTTTAAATCCAGCCATGTTCGGCACCTTTTCCGATTTTTCAAAAAATTACCTGAATCCCATTCAGAAAAATGATAACAAGGCCGTGGCAAAGGAGTTGAAAAAAAAGATATATCCCTTTGTCCTGCGCCGGCTTAAAACACAGGTCTTAAAAGACCTTCCCGATAAGATGGAACAGGTTCTGCATGTGGATATGAGCCGGGAACAGGCCGCACTCTATCACCAGAGACGGCTGATGTACAAACGGGCCATTCAAGAGGAAATTCAGGCGAAGGGGTTGAAAAAATCCAAGCTTTTTATCCTCCAGGCCATGGGGGAACTTCGCCAGATTGCCTCCATTCCCGAGATCAAGAGCGACAATAAAATCATCTCCCCGAAACGGGAAATTCTCATGGAGCATGTGTCGGATGCGGTGGCCGGCAAGCACAAGGTGCTGGTGTTTGCCAATTATCTGCACTCCCTGGACTGCGTTTCCCAGGATATGGAAGATGCCGGCATCCATCATCTGGTCATGACCGGGGCCAGCCGGGATCGAAACCATATTGTGGAACAGTTTCAGGAGGATGACTCCTGCCAGGCCCTGTTGATGACCCTGAAAACCGGGGGACTGGGCCTGAATCTGACGGCAGCCGAATATGTATTTTTATTTGATCCCTGGTGGAATCTTGCTGCAGAAACTCAGGCCATTGACCGGGCCCACAGGATGGGCCAGAAAAATACCGTGTTCAGTTACCGCCTCATTGCCCGAAACACCATTGAAGAAAAAATTCTCATGCTCCAGGAAAAGAAAAAAGCGTTGTTTGATTCCCTTATTGCCAGTGACAACGCCTCCATCAAACAGATGGAAGAAGAAGATATTGACCTGTTGCTGGGAGAATAATGATGGCCCTGCTTGATCAAATAAATACAATGAAACCCTGGACCGTAGGTCATAAAAGATGTCCTGTCTGTGGAAAAAGTGCAACCCTGCATGCGGCGGAACACCCCACATGCAGGGACTGCTTCTTAGCCGCGTTGGAAATCGAACTTATAAGGGAAGATATCAGCCACTGGCGTTGGGAACGTTTTTCCCTTGCGCTCTCTTCTTTAGGTACCATGAGAGACCGCCTTTTGGCGTTGATCCATTTTAGGGGTTTTCAAACCATGAAAGGCATGGCAGAACTTTTGATTGAGAATCTGGGATATGACTCAGACCACCCCCTGGCCTGCTATACCCGGCAAAAAGCCTATGAAGCATGTGGTTTTTTCGATGACAGTGAAAAAATGCTCAAAACCATTCTGAGTACTAAGAAATTTGGTTCATGGCAGCAAAAGGCGAATATGGTTAAAGTCTGTTGCGATATAAATTCAGAATCCCCAAAAGTTATTAAATTTATTGAACAAATGGCCGGTGATCCAAGTCCGAATGTAAGAAGCCATGTGGCACGCACCATCCTGGAGAATGAAGCGGCCTGGGCAAAAAAACTGTGTGCCCAATTGCGTTATGATAGAAATCCTCTGGTCAGGGAAGTATTCGAGCGGAGGCAGGATGACCGGGAGACAGATCGTGACGCAATGCAGCGTAGCTGGCAGGAAAAAAAAGCAATGATACTTGCAAAAGCCAAGGCTATAAAAAAACAGACAGCCCCCTACAATGAAACGGAAACGGCCATCAGTTTCTATTGCGACTTTCCAATGCAGAATCAAGTTTACGCCCTCTATTTAAGCCATCTTCCGGACCTTTTGGGCAAAAATAAATATACAGAAAAAAACTATACCCCCAAAGAACTGGAAGCCCTTAAAGCAAACACAACAGATGCATGTGTCAGGCTGCTGGCCGCTGCGTTATCCAATGATTTTCTGTTTAATACCATTCTGGAAAAATTGCCCGAAGAGGTTGTAAATCTGATTCATATCATGGCCTGGGAGTGTGAAGAATGCGAAACCCGGACAGTGGAGCAAAGACTTGTTCAACTCATGGAAAAGGATCTGCCCCCGGATACGGTTGCAGGCAAAAAAATGCGTTTGCACGAGTTAGTGGGAAAAAATCCGGTCTATTTTATGTTCAAGGTCACAAAAAATTATGCATATTACATTCATGATACCTATTTTATATCTATTGGTTACCCTTTGCGGTCTTTCATTAAAAAACGCCTGCCCCTGCCGGCCTTTGCCCGCCTTGCCCCGCCGGCCGATATCAAGGGTAAAGTTGAACAAATGCATGAAGATGACCAGGCAATTTTTCGGCAATTGCCCCCGATTTTAAACTTTATTGCCCAGGGCAATCTAAA
>DATFIL010000469.1:0-2517 GCA_035270145.1 Desulfobacter sp.
CGACATCCTGGTAAACACCCAGGCCTGCCATTCCCTTATCGAAGATTATATCCGGCAATACCCGGACCAATGGCTGTGGCTCCATAACCGGTGGAGAACAAGGCCCCTGGCGGAGGTGTGAGCAAGTGGGAATGAAGATACTTTTTGTTCAATTGAGTTTCCTTGGGGATATGATTTTGTCTACCCCTGTCATTGCGGAATTGAAAAAAATCCATCCCGAAGCGAGCCTGACCGTTTTGACAACCCCTCTGGCGGCAGTCCTGGTGGAAAACGATCCCCTGGTTGACAAGGTGATTACCTTTGATAAGCGGGGCCGGGATAAGTCTATTTCCGGCATGCTTGAAAAGGCCGGGGCGTTGAGGGCGGAAGGGTTTGACCGGGTCTATTCCCTCCATCGCTCCCATCGGACTGCTATTTTGCTTTTTCTTGCGGGGATTTCTCACCGGATCGGGTTCAGGGACGCCCATTTCAGTTTGCTGTACACAGAGCGCCGGCAAAAAAAGATTGAGGGGCATTCCGCCATAAGGAATCTGTCGCTTTTATTTGACGAGTTGCCGGAAACTGAGTTTGACAAGCCGCTCAGGCTTTTTGCACCCCGGTATGACAACCTTTCCAAAACGGCGAAAAAAATTTTTCCTTTGGATGGGGAGATCATTGTCATGGCTCCCGGCAGTGCCTGGAAAACCAAGCAGTGGCACTGGCAGGGATATGCGGCGGTTGCCCGCCATTTTGCACAATCGGGTAAGACCATCGTGCTGATGGGAGGCCCCGGGGACAGGGCCGTGTGTGCAAAAATTAACGAACAGGGTGATTCATTGGACTGTTCAGGCAGGCTCACCCTTTCCGATACCCTCTATCTTATGGAACGAAGCCGCCTTGTGATATGTAACGACAGCATGGCCCTGCATATGGCGTCGGCATTCAGGATTCCTACCGTGGCCGTATTCTGTGCAA
Source organism: Desulfobacter sp. (assembly GCA_035270145.1). GTDB lineage: Bacteria > Desulfobacterota > Desulfobacteria > Desulfobacterales > Desulfobacteraceae > Desulfobacter. The sequence goes on from DATFIL010000469.1 coordinate 955, forward strand.
CCTCCCCTGAGTTTGGGTTCGGCCCCTGGGAAAATCCGGAATCCGTGGTGGTGCAGGATGCCACCCTTCCATGCAAGCCCTGCGGCAGGCACGGAAGCAACCGCTGCCCCAATGGCACGGAGGCCTGCATGAAGATTGATGCCAATGAGGTGATCAATGCCTGTGCCGGGTTCCTATAAAAATGACTAAAAAGTTGAAACTCGCCTTTTGTCTGTTCAAGTATTTTCCCTTTGGTGGATTACAGGTTAATTTCATCAATATAGCAAAGGCGTGCATGGACCGGGGGCACAAGGTGGTGGCCTACACGATCTCATGGGAAGGGGAACGGCCCGAGGGATTGGAGATTATCCGCCTGCCGGTATCCGGCGTGACCAATCACAGGCGGTATAAGTCTTTTTCCAAATTGCTGCATGACCGGATCCGGGGGGCGAACTATGATGTCCTGGTGGGGTTCAACAAGATGCCCGGACTGGATGTCTATTATGGTGCCGATGTCTCCTATGCCGCCAAAATGATGGAACGAAGCCGACTGCATCGGTATACGCCCCGGTATCGTACCCTGATGGCCCTGGAACGGGCTGTATTCGACAAGGACGCCGGGACACAGATTCTCCTTTTGACGGAAAAGGAACAATCGTTTTATATGGATTATTACGGGACGGCTGCTGAACGGTTTCACCTGATGCCGCCCGGCATTTCCCAGGCCTGCCTGCCTCCGGCGGATGCCGCTGAAATTAGGGCCCGAAAGCGGGAAGAACTCGGAATTGAGACGGAAAAGACCGTACTGCTGATGGTGTGCACTAATTTCAAGATAAAAGGGGTCGCCCGGGCCATCCGTGCTTTAGCTGCCCTGCCGCCTGACGTTTCGAAAAATGCTGTGCTGCTTGTTGTGGGCAAAGATACCCCCCGGCAATACAGCCGCCTGGCCAGGCAGATGAAGGTTTTGGATCAGGTGCGGTTTATCGGTGCCCGGGATGATGTGCCTCACCTGCTTATGGCTGCGGATTTTTTGATCCATCCGGCCTCCGTGGAAAATACCGGTACGGTTATTGTCGAGGCCCTGGCCGCCAATGTCCCTGTCCTGACGACGGATATCTGCGGCTATGGTTTCCATGTGACACGGGCCGACGGAGGGCTGGTGGTGGGATCTCCTTTTGATCAGGATGAACTGAACAGGGCGCTTTTTTTTATGCTTACCTCGAATCAGGCAAAGACGTGGCGGGCCAATTGTAAACAATATATTGAACATGCGGATATTTTCAGCCGGGCCCAAAAGGCTGCGGATGTTATCGAAAAGGTTACGTTGTGATTGTTTTACCCGAAGCGTGGAAAGAATACTGGAATATCGAAAAAGAGGGGCTTCAACGGCTTTTCAGTGTCAAAGGTCCGGTGTATAGTGAAAATATCGGCCGAAGAACCGTTCGATTCAAATGTGGTGATGACTATTATTTTGGTAAATTTCACACCGGCGTGGGATGGAAAAAAATAATAAAAAATATTCTCCAGTTTCGAAGCCCGCCGGTGCTCAGTGCGCAGAACGAGTGGCGCGCCATAAAAAAACTG
>DATFIL010000470.1:0-6905 GCA_035270145.1 Desulfobacter sp.
TTCAAGACCTGATCTCTTTCCTCTTATGTTAATATCCGGCTGATACTTGACAATAAATGGAAATCTATCCTAATTTTAAATCAGCTATTCGTAATCGTAAATCATAATTTTCTCTGGAGGAATAGTTTTGAAATTTTCATCAGTTAAAAGTAAGATCGGAATGTCGTGCCTCTGTGCTTTGGTTGCCTGTTTTTACACATTTGTATCTTCCACTACAGCATTCGGGCAGCCGGTTGTCCCCAGTCGCTGGGAAGGACGGGGCACCGGAGAAATTCATGGACAGCGGTTTAATATGCCGGTGACGATTGAACTGCGTCAGCCGCTCCCTTGGGAAAATAATCCGTTCCATTTATTTGTTGGTACAACGGCAGTTGAACAGGTTGGGGCGTTCGGATTGACAAGTGCGATCGAAATGGGGACAGGCAGAACCTACAAGGTCTACGACGGGCGTAAAGTGGGCGTATATGACTACACCGTAGCACGAAGCCCGGGACGTGGAAATGTGACCCTGCAATTTTTCAGCATCAGGCAGTCAGGCAACACTATGTCAGCTGTATTGACTGATGCGCATAAAAAAGAGGCGTCAGCGATAAATATCTTTACCGGGCCGAATGTCAGTGCGATGGAAGCCAGTGATTTAATGCGCGGTGTCCTGCAGCAACTTGGCACAACCGAAATGTTTACGTTCAGTCAGGGCGCATCAATTCAACTGGAGTTTGGTCATTCAGAGGTGATCGGTGTAATCACCGGAATGGGTAGCAGCGTCCTGGGTACGTCGCCAAATGTACGGTATCGGTGTTCGATTCGTGCCCGTCGTGTAAAAAAGTAGCCGGTCCTGCCAGAGCCGCACACCATCCCAAAGCTGAATTCCTACTCTTACTCGATGATCAAGTTTTTGTTAATTTGCCCAACTTCGGCGTTGGAAAAAAATTTTTAATCCTCAAAATATATTGTATATTCATCCGGTTAAAAATTGTTTCCGCCTTGAATTTGAACAAATTCCCTATTAACATTAAAACAGTAGACAAAACAGTACAGGGCATTAGCTGGAAATACTGCAGGCTGCTTCACGCATCTGACGGTTATTCCTACAATACAACGTGCTAATGTCCGGTGCCTGGGTGGGCTACTAAATTATTATAAGGAGGGCGGCAATTCCTCCCCTGAGCTAAAGACTCAGGGGCTTCCTTGCCGCATTTTATGAATATGAATGCACAACCACAAAAAAAAAACAAAATGACACCTGCTGAATATCTGGAAATGGAAAGAAGTTCCCTGGATATTAAGCATGAATTTTATGCCGGTGAAATATTTGCCATGGTAGGGGCAAAATTCAATCACAATCAGATTAATGTAAATCTCATAAGAGAATTAGGAATGAAGCTCAAAGATTGTAAATCCCCATGCAACCCTCTTTCTAATGATATGCGCGTGAAGATTGAAGATAAATACGTCTACCCGGACATTGTAATATATTGTGGTGAACCTGAATTTGAAGATAATGAATTTGACACACTGATAAACCCTGTTGTCATTATGGAGATTTTATCTGAATCCACTGAAAGTTATGATAGAGGAAAAAAATTTAAAGCTTACCAGCAGATATCAACCTTGAAAGAATACATTCTTGTTTCACAATACGAATATTCAGTAGAACAATATATTCGCACCAAAGATATTTGGCAGTACAAATTGTACGATAAAGAAGATCAATCCGTGAAAATAGAATCTGTTAACTGTGAGCTGCATTTATCTGAAATTTACTTGAATGTTGAATTCAAACCGGGCCTGAAAACAGGAAGATAAAAATCTTTCCACCGTTCCATTGCTCGATAAAAGCTTTTCGTTTCCTCATCTTGCTTATCGAAACACTCACCTTGTCTTCATCCCCGGCCATTCATTCAAAATTTTTGTCAGGCTTGTGACTTCATCGTTTGACAATTAAAACGGACAAATAAAGACATTACTATAAATAACATCGAATATATGAAATAAATTGAAGAAATAGCCCATATTCCCAAGGGGTTAACTGCTATTAATGACAAGCCAACAACAGCCTGAAAAATTCCATATCCTATTGAAACAAGCCAATGAGGAGTTTCCATTTCATTAACCAGTAATTGATATATATGTCGCCGATGAGCAATAATAAGTGATTCTCGATTCTTTATGCGGACCACCATTGTAGATATCTCATCAATATAAAATGGAAACATAAATCCGGCCATAATTAAAAAATCCATCGCAGAATTGGCCATTAAAATGGTTAAGCAGGAAAAAACAAACCCTATTAGTATGCTGCCGACATCCCCCAAAAAAACTTTTGCTTTTGGAAAATTAAAAAAAAGAAAACCGAGGCAAGATGCAGATATACAAAGACAGAAGTTAATATAATTAGGGTCCCCATTGATATTTTTACTGTAAGTTGCAAGCAAGAGAAAAGCAATTAAACCGGTTATGCCTGCGATCCCATCAATTCCATCCATAAAATTATAAAAATTTGATGTGCCTACAATAAATACAGCCAGAGGAATGCTGAGCAAATAAAATTCCTCCCCCATTTTAACGGTTTCAGATAAAAATAAAAGAAAATATAAGCTGCAACCAAAATGAACAAATAACCGCTGTTTTACAGTCAGTTTGTATCGATCTCCACCCCAGAGGCTTGTAACAGAAATAGCCAGAGCGGGTAACCATAAAAAATGAGTTATTTTAAAAAAAAATGATGCAATCAGAATAGCGAAAAGAATTCCGATGCCCGCTCCTTTGCAGACTTTTTTGTTATGGGAACTTCTTTGGTTTGGAATATCCCTCATGCCGATTCGTTCCCCAAACCGGATTAGCATCAAGGCGCCTGCAAGGCCTAAAAAAAAGCACGAAAAAATTAATATAATTTCTTTCATTATCGTTTTGTTTTAAATATGTTTGTTATTGTGTATTTGGGCTTGAATCCTGTTTCCAACATCCGTTGATTATTGATTACGATGTCCCGAACAAGTTTGTGATGGCAGGAAGAAATAAATTTTTTTTTAGTGGGAAAACAAAACTGTGCTATTTGGCTTGCGATATTAATTGATTGTAATGGGACTGTAAAGACTGACTTCCTGTGGCCAATTGATTTTGAATTCATAATGCGGATCATATCATTAAAAGAATAGGGTTCAGGATCAGAGATATTCATAATACTGCAGGTGCGCTCCGAACTATCAGCTGTAATACGGTATCGGATAAAATCAACCAAGTTCTTTCGAGCAAGAATAGAAAGTTTTTGTTGGCCAGAGCCATATTTAAAATAAAAATATTTTCCAGGTGCACAGATTCGTTTTTCCAGATTTATGCGCCAATATGCGTCATAAACCGGCGCTAATCTGAGAATATCCAGTTTTCTGATACATCCGGTTTCAAATAAAGCTTTAAGTATAGTTTCTGCTTCCAATTTACTTTTTGCGTACGCACTGGTCGGATTGCATTGATCCGTTTCATTAGGAGTAATGCCGTCATTCTCACCATATACACAAATCGAAGACAAAAAAATAAAATAAAGATTTGGATTTGCTTTTCCGCCGATTTCGGCAAGGTCCATGCATGCTTGATGATTGATTTTGTCATACAAGATATCAGGTAGGGGACGAAACGTTCTTTGATGAGCAATCCCTGCACAGTGAACAATTATATCCGGTTGCTTATCATTACAGATGTTCGCCAGCATTTTTGTATTTGAAATGTCGGCTCTGATGTATTCAAAATTTTTTACAAGCTTCTGCTTTGGGGTTTTCGAGCGGCCGGTTCCAATAACTTGATAACCATATTGACACAACGTCCTTGATATAATTCGTCCAAGAAAGCCTGTTGCACCTGTCACAAAAACGGTTTTTATTGCAGAGTCTTTAGATCTATTTTGCATAATTTTTTAAAGTCAGACCTAAACATTTACATCGGGATCAAAAAAATTATTTTGAGCGTATGCAATAGTACGTATAGTTTTCAAAACTTGCAAGGGTACATGTCGTTGAACCCAGAACTTTCACAATCTGACGAGGGGTTTAACGGTAAAAAATAAAATTGATTACGCCAAAACCTGTTTTAAAACTTAAGATTATATGCTAAAAGACGCGAATATTTATAAATATTTAAGATGCTAATATGGATTATTATCATCACTTTTTATCACTTTTTCAAAGATTAATTTTCCTTTAAAATCAGGAATGAAATTATTTAATGGATAAAATACAAATCAACGGGGGCCGGCAGCTAAAAGGGGAGGTTTTCATCAGCGGCGCTAAAAATGCTGCGCTTCCACTTATTGCATCAAGTATTCTCGTGGATGGGGTATCCACGTTTGAAAATGTACCTCGTTTGAAGGACATCGCCTCAATACTTATGCTTCTTGAGGATCTTGGGGCGTCCTGTGAATTTAAAGGTCACTCATTTACTGTTGATGGGTCCGGAATCGATAAAATAGAGGCTGAATATGAACTGGTTAGAAAGATGCGTGCCTCTATTCTGGTATTAGGTCCGCTTGTGGCAAGGTTCGGTCGGGCTAAGGTTTCCATGCCCGGAGGGTGTGCCATTGGTGCCCGTCCTGTAAATATGCATCTTTCCGGTCTTGAAGCGCTGGGTGCCACCATTTCAATTGCCGGCGGATACATTGAAGCAACCGCTGAAGGAGGGTTGGTCGGAAATGAAATCTATTTTGACATCCCCACTGTGACCGGTACGGAAAATCTTATGATGGCCGCAGTCCTGGCCAAGGGGCAAACCACACTGAGGAATGCCGCGCGAGAGCCTGAAATTGTATGTCTGGCAGACGCCTTAAACCGGATGGGGGCAAACATCCGTGGTGCCGGTACAGCCATTATCACCATTGATGGCGTAAGTCTCCTCCATGGTGCGACCTGCCGTGTGATACCGGATCGGATTGAAACCGGCACTTTTATGGTGGCTGCCGCAGCGACTATGGGAGATGTGGTGATCCGAGACTGTGTGCCGGATCATTTAGGCGGTGTTATCAGTAAACTTAAAGCCACAGGAGCGATTGTTGATATCTTTGAGGACAGGATACACATTAAAGGCAGGGAAATTATCAAAAATATTGACATAAAAACCCTGCCGTACCCTGGATTTCCCACGGATATGCAAGCCCAGTTCATGGCACTGATGACCATCGCCCAAGGGAGCAGCATGATTCATGAATCCATCTTTGAAAACCGGTTTATCCACGCCAATGAATTGCTGCGCATGGGTGCTGATATTAAAATTACCGGCGGGAATATCGCTAACGTCCGGGGCGTGTCTCATCTTCAGGGCGCACCTGTTATGGCATCGGACCTTCGTGCCAGTGCTTCTCTTGTGATTGCAGGCTTAATTGCACAAGGAACCACTGTTATCAGCCGTGTTTATCATATGGACCGGGGCTACGAGACCATTGAAAAGAAATTTGAAGGTTTGGGAGCAGATATTAAAAGAATCTCATCCTAAGATAATTTATATATACTCGCGTATGTGAGGATTGTAGATTTTTCTGCAACGCCGCAGGTGGGTGACTTTTCGTCCAAACACTATCCAGGGAGAGCATAAATGAACATTAGGCATAGGTTAACACTTGCGCCAATGTTCTTTGTTTTTCTGTCCTTTGTAACTGGTGCCATCGCAGGTAGTTGGACACCGGTTTCGCCTTGGACGTCTTTTATCGTGGTGTGTTTGTCTGCCGCAATTATTTTTATTTTATCCAGACCTGATAAATTTATTTTTCTATTATGCCTTGCCGCTTTTGGTTTGACGGTATTTCGCATGGCAGGCATCTGCGCCCCTGATTATTCTGATCAGTATGTTGCCAGGTTTTGCAATGGCGAAACGCACCGGATTTCAGGTATAATTAACTCTCTTCCTAAAAAATATCAATATAAAACCAGATACACTGTAAACTGCACCAATATCGATACTGACGCCGTTGTTGGAAAATTGATTTTAACCGTATATCATGATTATTCAAAACAAGCTGTACAACCTTTGCTTTTTGGTGAACACATTCTTGTGACTTCAAAAATCAGGGCTATGCGCAATTTTTCCAACCCCGGAGGGTATGATTATAAATTCAGGATGCGTCTTAAAGGTATAACCGGTAGCGTTTACGCCAATTCACGCGCCATTGTGCATACAGGCAGGGTTGACAGCAGTTTCTTTGCCCGGGGCATGCGATTTTTGCAACGGACCCGGGACCGGTTTTCAAACCATGTCGCCCAAGCTGCCCAAAATACAGATAAACGTTCGCCTGATTTTTTTCATAGCCAGGCCAGGGCTGTGCTTGCAGCCCTGGTTACAGGGCAAAAAAAAATGATTCATGAAAAAACCCGTGATAATTTTTCCAAAGCAGGTCTTTCACACATTTTGGCTGTTTCAGGTTTGCACATGTCTCTTGTCGGACTTGGTTTTTTTTCTATTTTCGTCTTTATATTAAACCGGAAATCGTCTTTTGTCATAACCGGCCATGCAAAAAAAACAGCCGGCTTTCTCACGCTCTTGCCCTTGACAGCCTATGCTTTTTTTGCCGGATTCTCACCATCTACCCAAAGAGCATTGATCATGGCAGCGGTCTTTTTAACCTCTTTTCTCATCGAAAAAGAAAAAGATCCCTTAAACACCCTTTACTTTGCTGCAAGCCTGATTCTTCTGATTGATCCCGGGGCTTTATTTTCCATCTCTTTTCAACTCTCTTTTGCCTGTGTTTTTTTTATTATCTCAGGTTTTATCTTTCTTGGGCGAACCGTGGGCATGCCGGAAAATAAATGGATTAAGAAAATTTGTTTGACCATTCTGACAACCATGTTTGCAGGGATTGGCTCAGCCCCTGTCACAGCGTTTTATTTTAATATGTTTTCCATGGTCCAGGTAGCGACCAACCTTGT
>DATFIL010000471.1:0-3508 GCA_035270145.1 Desulfobacter sp.
TTTTTTTATTCTTGCATCCTTTATAACTGTATCATCAATACCAAATCCTTTGGCCAGAATTTCTGTCGGCCTGACGATGCGAGCATTATAGGGTGTCAGCGTCATTTCAAGACGGATAGGAGAAATCAGCCGGACGGATAAAAGCGCTTTTCGCAAATCTGTTTCTCGAATTTTACCCTTTTTGCTCATATCTTCAACCATAAATTCAGAAAGGGCCAGAAACCGGTCCAGTTCAGGTTGGCGGATACAGGGTTCTGCAAATGAAATCTGATAGATGTCCCGGGGTGTCGGAGGATGCGGTGATTTACGGAAAAGCGCGCAGTCCGTAATCTCAATGCCCCGGGGCAGTTGGGGGTTCAGGGCTGACATGATCCTGTGGGGCTTCAATCCTTTTTTAAGATAGATGTAAAGGATTTCCGCTTCGCTTTCCATGCCTAAAGGCAGGGCCGTTGCAAAGGACATGCGCATGGACGGATTAAACCCCTTGGAGTATTTTACGGCAAAACCTGTGCGCTTGACGGCACGCTGGAAAATGGTGGCCATTTCCAGGTGCCCGAAAAATCTGGCGTCGTCCAGTTTCGAAAATTTCAATTCGTATTTGATGAACGCATCGTCCGGTAGGCGGTCCGAGTGCCCCTCCGGATTTTTATCCGGGGTTACATCTGAAGATGCGGCCTGGCCGCCATTATTTTTTTGCACCACTGGCGCAATGGTTTTAAAGTCGCAAATGCCGCATCCGGTACAGGCGTTCTCCCGGCAGTCCGGTGTCAGGGCCATCTCTTCGGCTTTTTTAAATTCGCTTTCCAGAAACGCTTTTTTAATCCCGGAATCAATGTGATCCCAGGGCAGTGGCTCATCCGGCGTTCTTTGCCGGGAGGTATAAAAGGCCGGATCAATGCCTGTGGCCTCAAAGGCCTGTTCCCAGAGGCTGAAATTGAAATGGTCACTCCATCCGTCCAGACGGCATCCGAGTTCAAACGCCTTGACCAGTAAAGGCGACAGGGCCCGGTCTCCCCTGGACCATACCCCTTCTAAAAGACTCATCTTGGGATCCTGCCATTTCAGCTTTACCTTGGGATGCCGCAGATTGTCCTTCAGGTACTGCAGTTTTTCAAGGGTCTGGTCCAGGGTCATCTGGGCATGCTTCTGGAACGGGGTGTGGGCTTTGGGAATAAAGCAGGTAGCAGAAACATTGATCATCTGTTTTCCCTTGGTATAGGTAGAAGCCAGTCGCCGGGAAAAATCTGCAATACCCTGGATGTCATCCATCTGTTCAAAGGGAAGGCCTGTCATAAAGTACAGCTTGATGTTTTTCCAGCCCAGGGCCAGGGCGTTTTCAACGGTTTTTGCAATGCTCTCTTCGGTGAGGTTTTTGTTGATGATGTCGCGCAGGCGCTGGGTTCCGGCTTCGGGTGCAATGGTAAAACCGGTTTTACGGACACTTTTGATCAGCTCCATGAGCTGGGGTGTCAGTTTTTCCGCCCGGATGGACGGCAGGCTGATGGCATTGCACTGGCCTTGGCTCAGCAACAGAAGCGCTTCCATTAATGCCGGCAGTTGCGAATAATCTCCGGTGCTCAAAGACAGAAGGGAGATGTCCGAGTATCCCGTGGTTGCCAGGGAGGCTTTGGTTATTTCAAGAAGGTCTTCCAGGCTTCGTTCTCTTACAGGCCTGTAAATCATTCCGGCCTGGCAGAACCGGCACCCCCTACTGCATCCCCGGGCAATTTCCAGACGCAGACGATCATGAACCGGTTTGCCAAAAGGCACAATGGGTGAAATGGGGAAATCGGCAAAGGTCAGTTCCGGCAGGATGGCCCGTTTGATGCGGGCATGGTCCTCATACAGCGGGGTTAGAATCTGGTGGCCGTTGCCATCCTGGGATACGGTGAAAAAGGACGGCACATACACGCCCTCAATCCGGGAAAGCATCCTGAGTAACGTTTTTTTTTGGCCGTCACCCTCCTTTTTAAACGCAATGACGGTATCTGCCACCTGGGTAATAACCTGTTCCCCGTCCCCGATGACAAAAGCGTCGAAAAAATCAGCCAGGGGCTCAGGATTAAAGGCACAGGGGCCGCCGGCAATGATCAAAGGAAAGTCAATGTCCCGCTGGTCCGCATAAAAGGGGATGCCGGATAGATCAAACAGGGTCAGAATATTGGTGAAATTGAGTTCATACAAAAGGCTGACGCCGATGATATCAAAGCGGCCAAGTGGGGTCCGGGTCTCCATGGAGAGACAGGGGACCTCTTTTTCCCGCATCAAGGCTTCCATATCCGGAGCCGGGGCAAAGAAGCGTTCTGCCGCAATATTTTTCCGTTTGTTCAGAATGGAATAAAGGATTTGAAGCCCAAAATGGGATGTACCGATTTCATACAGGTCCGGAAAGGCCAGGGCAAAGGTCAGATCAACCTGGGAGAGGTCTTTTTTCACTGTATTGATTTCATTGCCGGAATACCGCGTCGGGGTCTGGACCCGGTTAAGGATGTATTGATAATTTTGTTTGTGCATGATACTGATTTTCTTATATTCTAACCTTTACTTTACCTAATTGAAAATCAGTAAATATATATTTTTAAAACGGAAATTGCAATGAAAAGAACCAAGATAAAGGCAGTGCTGGATATGGCCAACCCACCGGGTGAGGTCTTTGTACAGGGATGGGTCCGGACCAAAAGGGATGCAAAAAATTTTAGTTTTATTGAGCTCAATGACGGTTCCTGTCTGGCCAATATACAGGTGATTGCCGGAAACGACCTGGCTGAATACAGTCAGGTGGAAAAACTGACCACAGGGTCTGCAGCCGGCGTAACCGGACAGCTGGTGGCATCGCCCGGCAAGGGACAGAAGTGGGAAATCCAGGCCACTGCCGTGGATGTTATCAGCATTGCCCCGGAAAATTATCCGTTACAGAAAAAACGGCATACAGACGAATTTTTGCGCAGTATTGCCCACCTTCGGCCCCGGACCAACAAATACGGTGCGGCTTTCAGGATCAGATCCCGGATGGCCCAGGCCATTCATGCCTTCTATCTGGACAAGGGGTTTTATTATCTTCACTCCCCGTTGATCACAGGCTCCGACTGCGAGGGTGCAGGAGAGATGTTCCGGGTCACAGGCCTTGATCCGGCGGATGTGCAAAAACAGGGTCGAATGGATTTTTCCAGGGATTTTTTCGGTCAAGAAGCCAATCTCACCGTATCCGGCCAGCTCTCAGCCGAAATGTTTGCCCTTTCCCTGGGCGATGTCTATACCTTCAGTCCAACCTTCAGGGCGGAAAATTCCAATACCCGGCGCCATGCTGCAGAATTCTGGATGCTGGAACCGGAAATGGCCTTCTGTGATCTTGACGGTGATATGAACCATGCCGAAGAGCTGGTTAAATACCTGCTTGGGCATGCCATGGATCATTGCAAAGAAGATCTGGACCTGTTCATGCGTTTTGTGGACAAAACCCTGGGAGCACGGCTGGAAACCCTGGTCAGCAACCCCTTTGCCCGGCTGT
>DATFIL010000472.1:0-3965 GCA_035270145.1 Desulfobacter sp.
GAGATGGACATGGAAGAAGCGGTCCGGTCCGGTGCCACGGCCCTGTTTGAGGAAAAATACGGGGATGTGGTCCGTGTGGTTTCCCAGGGGGATTTTTCCCAGGAACTGTGCGGCGGCACCCATACCCGTGCCACCGGCGACATCGGGCTGTTTCGCATCCTTTCCGAAGGGGGGATTGCCTCGGGTGTGCGCCGTATTGAAGCCGTAACAGGGCTTGCTGCCCTTGAAACGGTTCATGCAGATCAGTCTGCCATGGAAAAGGTGGCTGACGTTCTGAAAAGTAACAAAGACGATGTGGTGGACCGGCTTGAAACATTTGTGGCCGAGAAAAAGGCTGTGGAGAAGGAGCTGGCCGCACTTAAGGCTAAAATTGCGTCCAAATCCGTTGACGACATTGAAAATGATATCAGGGAGATCAACGGGATCAAGGTACTGGCCAAACGGGTGTAAATTGAAAATCCATCCCAGCTCCGGGACCTGGCCGATAAATTCAAGACCAGACTGGGCTCGGGCGTGCTGTTACTGGGTACCGAATCCAACGGCAAAGCATTGCTTATTTCCATGGTTACCGACGATCTGACCAAGACCGTTAAGGCCGGCAATATTGTTAAAACCGCTGCCGGTATCGTGGGGGGCGGTGGTGGCGGTCGCCCGGAAATGGCCCAGGCCGGCGGCACCAAGCCTGAATTCCTTGATAACGCCTTGGCATCTGTTTTTGAGACGGTATCTAATTTGTGACAGCGTATTTTATCAGACGGCTCCTTTTGGTGATCCCCACCTTCATCGGCATCACCGTTATGGTGTTCACCATTACCCGTTTTGTCCCGGGCGGTCCCATTGAGCGCATCATTGCCGAAACCAGGGCCATGCAGATGGGCGAACAAGGTGGCCGTTCCAAAGCCCAGGCAGGCCAGGGGCAGCCGTTGTCCGATGACCAGATCAAAAAACTTGAAGCCTATTACGGATTTGACAAACCTGTGCTTCAAAGCTATGGAATTTGGCTTCTCAAGGTGCTCAAGGGGGACCTGGGCCGGTCCACCCGGTACCAGGACCCGGTGTGGGACATGGTTAAAGAGCGTGTCCCCATATCCCTTTATTTCGGGGTATTGAGTATGGTCGTCATCTACGGCGTCTGTATCCCCCTGGGCTTGGCCAAGGCGGTACGTCACAACAGCGGGTTTGATAATATAACCTCTGCGGTTATTTTTACAGGCTACGCCATCCCGGGCTGGGTGGCCGGTGTCATCATGCTGGTGTTTTTTGCTTCCCGTATGGATCTGTTCCCCTTGGGCGGACTTGCATCCGACTATTTCACAGATATGACGCTTTGGGAAAAAATAAAGGATGTGGCATGGCATACCGTGCTGCCGCTTCTCTCTTATGTGATCGGCTCCTTTACCGTGATGACCCTTTTGATGAAAAATACGCTCATGGATAACCTGGCTGCCGATTATGTGCGCACGGCCATTGCCAAGGGTTTAAGCTTTAAACAGGCCATATTCCGCCATGCCCTTCGCAATAGCCTGATCCCCATTGCCACCAGTTTCGGCAACAATATTTCCATTCTTCTGATGGGATCATTTCTCATTGAAAAGGTCTTTAATATCGACGGGATGGGTCTTTTAGGGTATGAGTCCATCCTGGACCGGGATTACCCGGTGGTGATGGGAATACTTGTGATTTCATCCCTGCTGTTCATGGTGGGAAATATTTTATCTGATGTGTGTGTCGCCATAGTGGACCCCAGAGTACGGTTTAAATAAGGAGCGAGCGTGCATGGCGGTATTAAATCCGGTGACAAAGCAACAACTCAGACGCTTTTGCAGTATCAAAAGAGGCTTCTGGTCCCTTATGATTATTCTGATTCTGATGTTTATCTCCTTTTTTGCCGAGGTGTTCATTAATTCCAGAGCGCTTGTGGTCTATTACCAGGGAGCGTTTTATTTTCCCACCTACGCAGAGATGATTCCGGGAAAAACCTTTGGCCTGGACTATTCCTATGAGACCAATTACCGGGAACTGAAACAGAAAATGGACAGTGACGGGGAAACAGGCTTTGTGATTATGCCGCCGGTACCCTATGACCCCTATGAAAATGATTTGCGCTTCGATGAATACCCACCATTTCCGCCTTCCTTTTCCAATCGGCATTTCCTGGGCACGGACAATGTGGGCCGGGATGTGCTGGCCCGTCTTGTGTACGGATTTCGTACGGCCATTCTTTTTTCCCTGGGACTGCTGTTTTTTAATTATACGGTGGGCATATCCCTGGGGTGTGCCATGGGGTATTTCGGCGGAAAATTTGACCTGCTTTTTCAACGGATTATTGAGATCTGGAGCAATATCCCGTTTCTGTATGTAATTATTATTGTTTCTTCCATTGTGGTACCAAGCTTCATGATCCTGATTCTGATCATGGCTTTTTTCGGCTGGATTTCCATTACCTGGGTAATGCGTACCATGACCTACCGGGAAAAGGAACGCGAATATATTCTTGCGGTCCGGTCCCTGGGCGCTTCGCACATGCGGATCATTTTCAGGCACATTATCCCCAACACCATTTCCGTGATCGTTACCTATGCACCCTTTGCCATTTCCGGCGGCATTGTGGCCTTAACCTCCCTGGACTATCTGGGGTTCGGTCTGCCTGCACCCACCCCCTCCTGGGGAGAGCTTTTATCCCAGGGCTGGCAGAACATGGAAGCCTGGTGGATTTCCGCTGCTGTGGTGTCCGCCCTTATGGTGACGCTGATGACCGTTACCTTCATTGGCGAGGGCATCAGGGAAGCCTTTGACCCCCGGCGTCATACGGTGTATGAATAAGCCTGTATTGAGCAGGTAATTGCATGCTTGATTTTTCTTGCTCTTGCTCTTAATCGTGCTCTTGCTCGAAGTATTCTTTCGAGCAAGATAGCGTACCGACTCAAATTTAGAATGGCTGTGCCTTGCATTCCAGGGGCGTACAAGATAAACTTCAATATTGATTTTCAGGTAAAATCAATTTGGTCTAATAAAGGAAAGGAGAAAACTTATGAATATACTTATTTTATATTTTTCAAAAGGTGGGAATACAAGACGTTTAGCGGAGGCCATTGCTACTGGCGTTGACAAAATTGAGGGTGCCGAAGCTATTCTAAAAACAACTCAAGATGTAACCAAGGATGATTTTATTAAAGCAGAGGCTGTTATTGCTGGATCACCTGTTTATTTTGGTACTATGGCTGCCGAATTAAAAAAAGTAATGGATGATTTTGTTAGTGTACGAAAAAAAATGGAGGGTAAGGTTGGTGCTGCTTTTTCTACGTCTGGAGATCCAACTGGAGGTAAAGAAACGACAATGATGTCAATTATTCAGGCCCTTTTAATCTATGGCATGATCATAACTGGTGATCCCATGTCAGCTACCGGCCACTATGGTACAGCATGTGTTGGTGCACCTGATGATGTTGCGAACAAAAATGCTGTCAAGCTAGGACAACGAGTCGCTGAACTAACCTTGAAAATCCGAGGATAATTTAAACCCAAATATACGATTAGAATCCAGGGACACCGGATTTGCCCGGATTTGGTATTCTTTAGGTTCGGTACCTTACCGATACGCCTTGTACATGCGGATCATTTTTAGGCACACCATTCCTGCCTTTTATCTTTGGGTTCCTTAATCTTCTGAAGAGGACGCCTCAAGTATATCAGGATCAGATTTTTTTTCGATTTCAAGGATGGACGATCCAGGTCCGGGCAGTCTGCTTAATTTTAACTGATACTCACGAATATGGGTTTCTGCCTCCAAAGCCTTTTTAGCCAGAAGATATCGTAAATAGAGAAACCAGCCAAAAATTAAAAGAATTGCCATGCCGGCAATGGCAATAAACCATCCATACCGTTTAATGATTTCAAGACCGCTTTGACCGATAAAGGAAATCAGATTTGGCAGCACCCAGAAGGCAAGCACAACCAGGAAAATA
>DATFIL010000473.1:0-2336 GCA_035270145.1 Desulfobacter sp.
TTAAAAAAGCTTTCCGGCCCGGGGATAAACTATCAAAACATTGATATGGGGCCGGAAAGACTATCCTGCCCTATTCAGGATTCAGCTCCTTTTCCTGGGGAAAAACGGGAAGATAACGGTATGCCAGAGAAATCAGGATCACGCCGTAGGCAACAGGGAGCACAGTGGTGGCCACTTCCTGCCAGCTGGGATAGTATAATGCCCAGGTATCAAAGGGCATCACCGGCGGCGCCATCACCTGAAGCACCATCACCCATCTGTTGATACAGATGCCAAGGGTTGCCAGAACAATGGCAGTGACCAGAAGCCTTGGATTTTCCCGCCAGTCTTTTTTAATAAGAATTGCTGCCGGGACAATGCCGCCGATAACAAGTTCGGCAATGAGAATCCATATTCCGTAGAACCCGTTGTTGGAATAAAAATCCATCATTTTAAAACCAGCTGCCGGGGCGGTAACAAATGCCCAGTAAAAGGTATCAATGATCTTGGCAATGAGATAGGTGGTGATCATCCAGCCGGATATTTTGGCCAGAGTATAAACCACGGAATCCTTGACCAGCTTCTTTTTGGTGACTTTTTCAAATATTTTCAAAATGGTCAGGGTAAAGCAGGGACCATAGGCGGCAGCAGACCAGGTAAAGAGAAAAAAGGTCCACGGCCATACCAGAAGGCCTTCCCTGAAGGCAAAGGGACGGCCGTAAAGAACACCGGCCACACCACCCAGGGACCCCTGGTGAAAACAGGACAAAAATGCACCTGTGGCAGCAAACACAGCCATGACACCATGCATATTATGACTCAGATTATGAAAAAACGGAATTTTGTCAATTTTTCTGTTCTCAAGAATCAGGGGAAGGAATTCAATGGTAAGCACACTGAAATAAAGAGACAGACAAAAAGCCACTTCAGTGAGCATGGAATGAACATTGGCATGCCAGAAGATAAACCATCCCCGCAGGGGCTGGCCTATATCAATGGCAAGAATTAAAAGGGCTGAGCTGTAACAGATAAACCCAATCACAACGGCCAGATTTATAATATTCTTTAACTCGTCAATGCCAAAAACATATTTTAACAGACCTGTAAAAAAGGCTCCGCCGCCAATGGCAATAACAGCAAGGTCGGCCCAGATCCACAGGGCAAATCCATAGTAATCGTTCATGTTTGTCTGGTTCAGACCCTTAAGCCAGCACAAACCCATGGCATAAACGCCCCAGAGAACGAAAACAGCCGCCACTGAGATCCCCACGGCAAAGGTGGGAAATGAGCAGCGGTTGGCTCCTTTGGGTATTAATGCAGAATCCATATTTATCTACTCCTAACGGTTTGGATCATTTTATTCATGACCATCATTATGGTTTTTTCCAGCCTTTTTCCATTCCCCTTCAAGATAGTTGTCTCCGGCTTTCCTCACCCACTCCCGCTCGGACAAATAATACACTTTGGGATTGGTGCCCAGTCTTTCAAGAAGACGGAATGCCTTTGGTTCCCTTGGTTTTCCAGCTTTATGGGGATCAGGCTTTACCAATTGGTGGACTTTGTGATCCGGGTTGTTCAGATCACCAAAGGTAATGGCGCCGGCCGGGCAGGCCTGGGTACAGGCTGTCTGGTATTCGTTTTCCTCTGTAACCTCCCTTCCCTCATAATAGGCCCTGTCCCTGGCTGCCTGGTATCTGTGAAAACAGAAACTGCATTTTTCAACAACACCACGCATTCTGGGAGAGACATCCGGACTGAGATATTTTTCCATTTCACCGGGCCACTTGGGATCCCACCAGTTGAAATACCTGGCATGGTAAGGGCAGGCTGCCATGCAGTACCGGCACCCAAAACAGCGTGTGTAGATCTGGCTGACAATTCCTGTACTGTGATCATAATCCGTTGCTACGGCCGGACATACTGAAACACAGGGGGAATGGCCGTGGTCACCCTTACCGCCGCAGTGCATGCAGGGTCTTGGCAGATAACAGACTTCAGTATCAGGAAAGGGCTTGGCGTTGGTGAGCTTGTACACCCGCATCCAGGTAATACTGTCCCTTTTATCTGTTTCATTTTCCTTGAACGGAACATTATTTTCCGACATACAGGCAACCATGCAGGAACCGCATCCTGTGCACTTGTCCAGGTCAATAACCATTCCGAATTTATGTGCTTTTTTATCATTATGTTCTTGTTTCATCAGAACCTCTTTTGCGATTTTATGCGATTACGCCCTGGAAATTTTTGCCTTGATTCCAAAGGCAGCATCCAGTCCTGAACCGGAATCTTTTACCGGGCCCAAGAGTTCATTTACATTAATCCCCTTGCCGGCCACATACCTGTTTTCCCCGGTATGC
>DATFIL010000474.1:0-3954 GCA_035270145.1 Desulfobacter sp.
GCAAGTTGTTTGTTTTGATTACAGCAATTCTAAATTTGAGTTGGTACGCCATCTTGCTCTTAATCTTGATCATGCTCGAAATAATACTTGGAGCAAGAGCAAGAAAAAAGCAAGAAAAAAGAAAACGGAACGGATCGACAAAGGCGCAACAGAGGTTCCGGGTTGAGAGGAGGGGGGCAAGCCCCCCCTGCCGTTAACAGGGGGGTGGATGTGGTATTGGTCCGGTGACCGCAGGGAAGGCTTGTTGCCCGTAACATATGGGCAATAATTAAAAAATTGTGAAACGCTAATTAATCGGCTTTTCGTCTTAAAAAAGTGGGGATCTCCAGATCGTCATTATCAATGTTCATGCCGTATTCCTGGGCCTGGTTGTCATCTCCCACCACGCGTTTGTGGCGAACAACACGCACCGGCTCTTCCCAGTTGGCCATATCCTCTTCTGTGGCGTCCCTTATAACCCCTCTGGCAATGGAATCCCGGCGGCCGGCAGGTGCAGACTGTCCCGTGCCCGGTGTGTTTTGACCATAGGCCTGGGACCCATACGCTCTCCCGTACGTGCCGTTGGCCGCAGCCGTTTGCTGGGGCTGTGCATAGGCCTGGGCGGTTTGGGGGTCAAATCTGCGCATATTCTCACTAAACGCCGGCTCTTCCATACCGATACCTGTGGCAATGACGGTGATGCGGATTTCATCTCCGAGTTCTTCGTCAAAGGTCTGGCCCCAGATGATTTCTGCATCGTCACCGACTTCCTGGTAGATGCGGTCACAGGCTTCGGTCATTTCGTCAAGGGTCAGATCAGAACTTGATGTAATATTCATCAGTACGCCTTTGGCACCGGATACGGAGATATCTTCCAGCAGCGGATGGGAAATGGCCCGTTCCGCCGCTTCTGTGGCCCGGTTTTCCCCGGAGGCAATACCAATCCCCATTAACGCCTTGCCTGCTTTCTGCATGGTGGTTTTTACGTCGGCAAAGTCCAGGTTGACGTGGCCGGGCATCATGATCAAATCAGTGATGCCTTTAACGGAGTGGTGCAAAATTTCATCGGCTTTGATGAACATATCCTTCATGCGTGCCCCTTTGCCGGCAATGCCGCGCAACCGGTCATTGGGGATGGTGATAACCGTGTCGGTAATTTCCTGCAGTTTTTCCAGACCGTCCACGGCTGCCTTTTCCCTTTTTTTACCCTCAAAGGAAAAGGGTTTGGATGCCACCGCCACGGTAAGAATGCCAAGATCCTTGCATATTTCTGCAATTACCGGTGCGGCCCCTGTGCCGGTACCACCGCCGAACCCGGCGGTAATAAAGACCATGTGGCTGTCTGCAAGGGATTCACGCAGGTCCTCCATACTTTCCAAGGCCGCATCTCTGCCCACATTTGGATCTGCCCCGGCCCCAAGCCCTTCGGTGAGCTGGGCGCCCATTTGAATTTTAACTTCTGCTCTGGAGTGCTCCAGGGCCTGGAGATCGGTGTTGGCCACAATGAATTTAACACCCTGCAGCTTGGCGTCGATCATATTGTTGACCGCGTTGCCGCCGGCTCCGCCGACACCGATGACCTTAATTTTAGCCGTGTTATTGTTCTCCACATAAGAAAAAGTCATATCCACCTCCTTTAAGGATTTAAATAATATTTTTAAACCATTGTTTCATTTTATTTAAAATCGTTTGCAGCCCGTGGGAATCGGACTTGACATCCTGGATACGGCAGCTTGTTTTTGATCCGAAAATGATAAGTCCAACACCTGTGGCGTATGCGGGGTTTTTAACAATATCTTTGAGTCCGCCGATACGGTCGGCTTCACCGATACGAACGGGTACGCTGAATACGGATTCCGCCATTTCTGCAATGCCGTCCATGACAACGCTGCCGCCGGTGAGTATAAATCCGGCCGGAAAACTGTTTTCAAGTCCGTTGGAAAACAGCTCCTGTTTCAGCAGGGAAAAGATCTCCTCCACCCGGGGTTCCAGAATTTCAGCAAGAATCCCCTTGGGCAGACGCTTGGGCGCTCTGCCCCCCACCGCCGGCACCTCAATGACATCATGGGCCTTGACGTTTTGCGGTATGCAGGTGCCGTGTGTTTTCTTGATTTTTTCCGCTTCGGGCAAGGGGGTACGAAGCCCTACGGAAATATCGTTGGTCAGGTTATGGCCGCCCACGGTAAGTTCGTAAATGAATTTCAGATTGTTGTCTTTGAACAGGGCCAGGTCTGTGGTCCCGCCGCCCATATCGGCCAGGATGCAGCCAAGTTCCTTTTCTTCATTGGTGAGAACGGCATAGCCCGAAGCCAGAGATTCAAGCGCAATGTCGCAGACTTCAAGCCCTGCCTTGTGGCAGCACTTGATAATGTTGCGTGCTGCAGATACCGCGCCTGTGATGATATGGATTTTGGCTTCCAGGCGTACGGCAGTCATGCCCACGGGGTTCTGGATCGATGTCATTTCATCCACAATGAATTCCTGGGAAATGACATGCAGAATTTCCCTGTCCGGGGGGATGGCAACCGCCTTGGCCGCGTCAATAACCCGTTCCACATCCATTTCGGTAATTTCCCGGCCTTTGATGGCAATGATGCCATGGCTGTTGAACCCTTTGATGTGGTTGCCTGCAATGCCCACGTAAACAGAAGATATATTGCAGTCTGCCATGAGTTCGGCTTCCTCCACAGCTTTTCTAATGGAATCCACCGTGGACTCTATGTTGACTACGGATCCCTTGCGAAGCCCTGTGGAGGGGTGGGAGCCCACACCGATGATGTTAATCTCATCATCAAGCATTTCACCCACGACTGCGCAGATTTTGGTGGTACCAATGTCAAGTCCCACCAGTAAATTTTCGTTTCCCTGCAAGTTAAACCCCCTTTGCTGTAGTATTTTGAGCAGCATCTTCCGTTGTAACAAATACTTTTTTCAGGCTGAAAAGATCTATGGCCGATATGGTTTTATCCGGATAGTTGGTTTCCATATAGCGTTGAATCTGCCTGGCCCTTGCAAGTTTTTTTTCAAATTTGTCAAACCCGAGTTTGACCGGAAGAACGGCCTTGTTTTCAGATTCTGTGTCACCGGGATTTTTCGTGAAACCTGTTGTATCCGGACCTATGTTTAATATATTTATGCGTATGCCTGTATTTTCGTCTCCCAAAATGCTTTTAATTTGTCCAACACCTTTGATTTTTAAGATCTCCATCACGGCATTGAACAAATCCCCTTCAAACAGGTACGTGCTGTTGGACAGGCTTAAATCCACCCCGGATATAACCGGCAACGCCGTGAGGTTATCCTTGGCCGGCTCGTACGTTTTAAAAGGCGCCCCCTGGGCGTTGATGACGATATCCGCCAGGTTTTCAATGGTCACGATGGCCAGGGGTTCCTGTTCTTCAATTTTGATGGAAAGGGTTGAGAAAAGCCGACGTTTCACCGTGGCCACGCGAATCCATGGATGGGTGTTCAGCTCTTTTTCGAGCATATCAGGCTGCAGTTCAAAAATATTGGCTGGTTTGTCAAGTTTTGTCCGGGCCAGGACCTCGACTCTGGTCACCCGATCAAGGCCGTCAATCATAATGGTTTTAACGTCAAAGAGAGGGCACTGGAGAACCGCATCATGCATGTAAATGCAACCAAAACTCATTGCACCGACAAAAAGCGTAAGAAAAATTTTTCCCCGAAGGGCTTTGCCGCTAAAAAAAGCTTTAGGTTTCCGGGTCTTTTTAGCCGGCATCTTGTATCTGTTTGGGGTATTTTTTTTAGTCGCCAATGGTGTTCACCTCTTCTTTAAGGTTAATCCCAAATTTTTCGTATACGCGTTTTTTTACCTGCGCGGCCAGGTTCAGGATATCTCTTGCGCGGGCGTTGCCGTGGTTGACAATGAAATTGGCGTGCAGATCAGATACCATGGCCCCGTTGCACCGGGCACGTTTCATTCCAGCCTGTTCAATGAGATAGCCTGCTGATTTA
>DATFIL010000475.1:0-6493 GCA_035270145.1 Desulfobacter sp.
ATAAACACCGCGCCCAGGGTTCCCATATGTACCGATGCGTCAAAAACAAGGCCATATTCAGTGATGTTGAAGTAGATCTGGCCCAGGACCAGATGGCCGGAACTGCTTACCGGCAGGAACTCTGTAAGCCCCTGAAGGACACCTAAGATTATACCCTGATATATCTCCATATTTTTATCCAGACTTGAGTGTTGTAGTGAAAATTAGAACATTATGGGCCAAGCTTGGGAGATATATAATTGTTTGCCTAAAATTGCAAGGTTGCACTCGATCATCAAGCTTGTCCATTTGCCCTAATATTATAAAAGAACAGTTGATTTCGTTTGTTTTCTTTTGTAAAATGTTCCAAATTCTTTGTACGGTACTCATCAATTTTAACAAGTAGTTAATACTAATTTTGAAAAAAGGAGATCAGATGAAAAAGAAACGTTTCATGCAAGCCCTTTTGGCCATTACCGCTGTCCTTTTCCTGTTTGGTTGCGCGGCTAAGGAACCTGCCGGGCTGCCCCCATTTTCCGCTAAACACTTTGATGCGTCCATGTATCAGTCCAAAGTGAATAACTTTGTCATTATTCTGGATGCCTCCAGCTCCATGAATGACGACTGCATGGGTAACCCCAAATTCATGATTGGCAAATCAATTGTAGAACATATGAACATGACCATTCCTGAACTCGGACAGACTGCGGGTTTGAGAAGCTTTGGGCATGCAGATTCCATATCCAAAAACGAAACCGAACTGTTTTACGGCATGGATAGATACAGCTCTGCGGTCCTGGCTGAAAAACTTGGTGCGATTTCAGAAGCCGGCGGTTACAGCCCTGTTGGTGCCGCCTTCACAGCCATGGGGACTGATCTTGAAAGCCTTCCTGGAACAACCGCCGTTATTATTATTTCCGACGGCCTGGATATGAAAGGGGACACAGCACAGGCTATGGCCCTTAAAGAACAATATGGCGATGCCCTTTGCTTTTATCCCATTCAGGTTGGCGATGATGCAGAAGGTACTGCATTCCTTTCTGAGATTGCAAGCATTGGCGGTTGCGCAAGTCTGATGAATGCCAAGGACGTTTTATGTACCGGAGGAATGGCAGCTTTTGTTGAAAATGTATTTCTGCAAAGAGCCGCTGCCCCTGCGCCAGCCCCTACTCCCCCTCCTGCGCCTACCCCCATGGACAGCGACGGTGACGGCGTACTTGATCGCGACGACCAGTGCCCCGGAACGCCTGCAGGTGCAAAAGTAAATGCAGTTGGCTGCTGGGTTCTTGATAACGTATTGTTTGATTTTGACAAAGACACGATCAAACCCGAAGCGTTTGCACAGCTTGATGCCATTTGTGAAATTTTGGAAAAAAATCCGGCAATGAGTGTTGAACTCCAGGGCCACACCGATAATATCGGTTCTAAGAAATACAACATGGACCTGTCCCAGAGACGTGCGAACTCCGTTGCTAACTACATAGTAGACAAAGGTATTGCCCGTAACCGTCTGGCCACCACAGGCTTTGGTTTTGACAAGCCGGTTGCCCTGAACAGCACGGACTATGGTCGCTCCCTGAACAGAAGGGTTGAAATTCATCCCTACTAAACCCTAAAGGTTTAGCGATTAAGCGCAGTAATTAAGTAAACAAAAAAATCCCTGCCGGACATTGGTTCAGCAGGGATTTTTTTGTTTGGTAAAAAATTAAGAATATATATAATGCCTAAACGGAAACTTGTGTTTTGACACAAATATATTTTTCTGGCCGGCTTCAAACTCTTCCAGCGCCTTGATGGACATGGTGGCAAAGGGAATCGCTTCCAGTCGCCGCAATCCGATCTCATCGCCGGTCAGTTCACAGTATCCGAAACTGCCGTCGTCAATACGCGTTAAAGCACGATCCACCTGTACGATCATATCTGAATGGCGCTCAAAACTTTTTACCTCCAGCGCCAGATCCATATATGCGTTGCTCCGGTCAAGAAGATCGGCCTGGGCTGCTTCAAGGGTTTTAATCTTTTTTATGGATGTAGAAATTTTGTTGCGCAGCTCATCTTTTCGCTGCATCAGTTTGTCCTTAAAATAGGCGAGCTGCCCTTCACTCATATAGGGCTCGTTTTCCAAATTACAATACTTGTTTGTAGATAGTTGCGAAACCTGTGTCATTTTCTGTATTTGCCTCCATGACAAAAGAATTTAGGAAAAATACAGGAAACTATTTACCAGGTAAGAGTTAAAAATCGATGATAACGCTGTTAGATTACTGTTTTTTGCGTTCAAACAGAACGAAACAATTCTTCTCCGGTTTTTTCTACCCCATATCCACCTAACGCCATGACCCGCTGTTTAAATTCAGCAGACCGAATCGTATAAAGAAGGGCCTGGACTTTTGGCAGATGATAATAAATTTCAGGAATGACCAGGTCGTAGGATTCAGTCACAACAGGCAGAAAATCCAACTTCAGGGCCAGGGCCGCAGCCTTGATGCCAAGTCCGGCCCCGGCGCGGCCTGATAATACGGCCACGGCCACGGACATGTGGGTATATTCCTCATTTTCATAACCTGGAACATCTGCCGCAGACAGACCATTTTCCTTTAAGCTGAAATCAAATAAAATCCGGGTACCGGAGCCTGGCTGGCGATTGATAAAAGCTAATTTTTTTTCAACAATATCAGAAAGCCCTTTGACCTTGTCCGGATTGCCTTTGGGCAGAATCAGTCCCTGTTGACGCATCACGAGATTGACCAGGCGCACCGGCACATCAGGCAGGTATTTTTTAATGTATGAAATATTGTAGGTGCCGTCATCGGGATCCAGCAGGTGGCACCCGGCCATGTGGCAGCCCCCTTTTTTAATGGCCATCAGGCCGCCCATACTGCCCACATGGCTGGAGGAGATTCCCATACCCGGATGTTCAAGCCGGATTTGATCTGCCAGGAGGTCAAGGGTATTGTCATGGGAACCTGTGATCACCACCGTATTTTCAATGGCGTCCAGGGAACGGAGCAGATGGGCCTGCACTTTTTCGCCGGCCTCGATGCCTTCCACATGCTGGGGAATTCGTATGATGCCATCGGCTTCGGTCAGGGTGGTGATACTGCCTGCCCCCCGGGGTAGCTGCGAAGACATGAGTCGACTGTCTACGGAACCTATTTTTACCCTTAAAAATTCCTCCTGGCCCAGTTTTGACGCGACCTTTCTGATCGGAGAGACCGCCACGACTTCCTGTTTTAAAGGGGGCAGATGCTGCATGGCCAGCAGCAGAGGCCCTGCAAACATTTCAAAGGCAACAATGGCGGAGACCGGATAGCCGGGAATTCCGAAAATCGGGGTATTGCCAATTCCGCCGAACATCAGGGGCTTACCCGGCATCATCGTCACTCCGTGGACATAAATTTGTCCTAAATTTTTAATTACCGGTTTTGAATAATCCTTGGACCCGGCAGAGGAGCCGCCCAGGATCATGATCATGTCATATCCCTGGTCTACCCCATTGGATACGGCCGTCTGAATGGTCTTAAGATCATCTTCAAGCACGGGGCTTACCGTGGCATCTGCGCCGTGGTCGGCGCAAAGCGCAGTCAATACAGTGGTGTTGGATTCCACCACATCACCGGGCCTCATGGTTTCCGGTGTTACATCCTGCCAGCGTTTAAGCTCCGATCCCGTTGGAATAATCAGCACCCTGGGCCTTTTTCGCACCGACACCTTGAACACCCCGCCGGAAAGAAGTGCGCCCATGGCATAGGCATTGATTTTGTGGTCCCTGGGAAACAGCAATTGGGTAGCCACGATATCTTCACCCATTTTGCGGACATATTGCCAGGGAAACGCCGGTGCCTCGATTTCAATGGTGTTTTCATCCAGGATATTGAGGTGTTCAATCATGATGACGGCATTGGTCGCAGCGGGAAGCAGATGCCCGGTATTCACCCAGAAAGCGCTTTTTCCAATGGTTAAAGACTTTGGGGCCTGATCACTTGCCCCAAAGGTCGATTCGGCATCCACAGCTACACCATCCATGGCGGCAGCATGAAAATTGGGCGAAGAGATGGCTGCCACAGCAGGTGCCGCCAAAACTCTGTTTCGGGCCTGCACCACATCCAGGGTCTGTACACCGGTTTCCAGATGACCGAAATTTTCAAACAGGCAATCCTGGGCCTGCTGGATTCCCACCATATTCAAATAGACATTGCGTTCAGTTTTCATACAGCCCTTTTTATTTTAAAAGAATGATATCCACTATGCTGCCTTTCTCCAGGCCTTCTACATGCTCACCAATTTCAAGCAGCCCGTCAGCCTGGACCATGGTTCGGATCAAGCCTGACTTGCCAAGAATGGGGCGGGCAACAAGGTCATGACCTTCCTGCTCCAGAACCACCCGCACAAAATCCCGCCTGCCCTGGGAAGATGCCAGGTTCCGGGATAACCGGGCCGATGTTTTTACCGGGGCAACCGGCCGGGACAAGCCCCTTAGGCGGTGGAGAAACGCCGTCACCACGACCTGGAACACCACCATGGCTGAAACCACCTGGCCGGGGAGCCCCCACACAGGTGTGTGGGCGGATGTGGCCAGGATGGAGGGTTTGCCCGGGCTTATGGAAATACCGTGGACCAGAATGTTTGTATCCGGCAGGTCTGCCAGCACCTCAACCGTATAATCCCTTGTGCCCACGGAAGAACCGCCTGAAAGCAGCACCATGTCCGTGTGAGCCAGCGCTTTTTTACACATTGATTTCAAAGCCTTGGGATCATCTTTTACGATGCCGTACCGCACAGGCTCTCCGCCTGCCTGGGTCACCAGGGCAGACAACGAATAGGAATTAATATCGCGTACCATACCGGGTTCCGGTGTTTTCTCCACAGGAATCACTTCATCCCCGGTAGAAATGATTCCCACCCTGGGCACCTGATATGCCTGGATTCGGGTGTGCCCCAACCCTGCCGCCAGACCGATTTCCTGGGGCCGCATCAGGCGGCCTTTTTCAATTACGGTCTGCCCCGTTGCAAAATCTTCGTTTTCATCCATAACATGCTGCAGCGGGGCCACGGATTTATAAATTTCAATGGACTGTTCATCCACCGCCTCGGTGTGCTCCACCATGACAACCGCGTCTGCACCGGCCGGCAGCATACCGCCGGTAGAGATTCCGGCGGCTTCCCCCGGTGCCAGTTCAAAGTCCGGAATATCACCCATGGCAATGGCGCCCTTAAGGGTCAGCCATGCAGGACCGGATTCCGATGCGCCAAAGGTGGATGCGGCGCTCACCGCATATCCATCCATGCAGGCGCGCCTGAATCCGGGCAGATCTTCGCCGGAAATCAAATCCTTTGCAAGTACCCTTGAAAAGGCATCACGGATGTGCAGCGTCTCTGTTCCCACAGGGGAAAAAAGCTGCGTCATCCCCAGAACGTCGTCCAGGGATTTTACCTTGAAAAAACCGGTCATTTTAAAAAATCTTTTAAACGCGTCATGGCCTTGGCTACATTTTCAGGACTGTTAAACGCAGAAATCCTTATGGATTGCGCCCCACACCGGCCAAAGCCCCCCCCGGGGGTACAGACCACACCCGCTTTGTCCAGCAGCAGGTCAAAAAACTCCCAGGAATCCCGGCCATTGCCGTCAATCCAGATGTATGGAGAATTTTTACCGCCCACATGATCAAACCCAAGGTCTGTCATGGTCTGGCGAACGACCCCGGCATTGGCCAGGTAATAGTCGATATTTGCTTTAATCTGGGCCTGGCCCTCCGGACTGTAAACCGCCTCGGCAGCCTTTTGCACCGGATAGGAGACACCGTTGAATTTGGTGGACTGCCGACGGTTCCACATGTCGTGCAGAGAGACCTTGGCGCCGTCGGCCGTATAGATCATGCAGGCCTTGGGCACCACCGTAAATCCGCAGCGGGTGCCTGTAAAACCGGCAGTCTTGGACAAGCTTCTGAATTCCACAGCCACCTCTTTGGCCCCGGGGATTTCATAAATGCTCCTGGGAAGATTCTCATCCCGAATAAAGGCTTCATAGGCCGCATCAAACAGGATCAGGGCTTTATTGGCCCGGGCATAATCCACCCAGGCGGCAAGCTGATCCTTTGTGGCAGTGGAGCCTGTGGGATTGTTGGGGAAACAAAGATAGATCAGATCCACGGGCGAATCGGGCAGATCCGGCATAAACCCGTTTTCTTTCAGGCAATCCATGTAAACAATGCCCTGGTACCGTCCGTCCTTGAATTCACCGGTTCTTCCGGCCATGACATTGGTATCCAGGTACACCGGATAAACCGGATCCGGAATGGCAATGGTAATATCATTGGCGAACAGTTCCTGGAAATTGCCTGTATCGCATTTGGCCCCGTCGGACACAAAAATTTCATCCGCATCAATATCCGCACCTCTGGACTGGAAATCACCGGCTGCAATAGCCTGCCTTAAAAACAGATATCCCTGCTCAGGACCATACCCTCTGAATGAGGCATCATCGGACATTTCATCCACGCCCTTTTTAAATGCC
>DATFIL010000476.1:0-6461 GCA_035270145.1 Desulfobacter sp.
GTGCCATGACCTGCCCGGGCCAGAATTTCACCAGGCATAACCGTCCTTCGTGAGAACAGCGGAACAAGACTATCAATATCCTGGGGGTCAAGGCCCTTAAAAATGATAGATTCTGATAAGCATGCTGCAGAACTGTCCATATCCCTCCTTAAAATTATCATTTGGAATTTGAAGCAAGCTACCTTTGGGAAAGAATATTCAAGCATATTTTATAAATTCTGTCGAGCGCAAAAAGATCCGGTCCAGGACAATCAGATGTAAAAAAAATGTAATCTCCGGATAAGTTAGGGGTATGCAACTTTCAAGTCAGGCTCTTAATCATACCATTTGCAGACTTTGGTCCTTTGGAATTAAGACATAATATTATTTACATTCATACTCCTTACCACGCCTACCCAAACTTTCGAAATTTGACAAATTACATCGAATACAATATATATGTTACGAATAAAAGTGACATTTAAATTAATGTGAACCTAATAGCACAGGAAATAAAAACTATCTATGGATCAAATCGTTATTAAGAATTTATTCAAAATATTCGGCCCGGATCCCAAAAAGGCTATATCCCTTATTAATAAGGGGTTGACAAAAGAAGAAGTTCTCGAAAAAACCGGCATGACCGTGGGTGTAAACGATGCGAATTTTTCTATTAAACGTGGAGAAGTATTTGTGGTCATGGGCCTGTCCGGATCAGGAAAATCTACGCTGGTCAGGATGTTCAACCGGCTGATTGAACCATCGGCCGGGGAAATCCATATTAACGACAAAAACATTACGGCCATGGAAAATAAGGACCTTGTGAAATTCAGACTCAAACATATGAGCATGGTATTTCAATCCTTTGCCCTGATGCCCCATCTCACGGTCCTGGAAAATGCCGCGTTCGGCCTTGAACTGGCCGGCGAGTCCAAAGCTGTACGGAGCAAGCGGGCGAGAGAAGCCTTAAGCCAGGTGGGTCTGGAGGGCTGGGAAGACCAGTACCCCAAGCAACTTTCCGGGGGCATGCAGCAGCGCGTCGGCCTGGCCAGGGCATTGGCCGCAGACCCGGATATCATGCTTATGGACGAAGCGTTTTCCGCCCTGGATCCATTGATCCGTACGGAGATGCAGGATGAACTGCTCAATCTCCAGGAAAACAGCGACAGGACCATTATTTTTATTTCCCATGACTTGGATGAGGCCCTTCGTATCGGCGACCGTATCGCCATCATGGAAGGGGGACGTGTTGTCCAGGTGGGTACGCCCGAAGAAATTCTCCAGAACCCGGCCGACGATTATGTCCGGGCCTTTTTCAGAGGCGTTGATCCCACCAATGTTATTTCAGCCGGAGAAATTGTCAATACAAACTATCCCACAATTATCAAGACCAAAAAAGGCGACATCCGCAGCGCCCTGGAGCTGTTAAATGCCAGGGATTTCCACCACGGATATGTGCTTAATACCAAACGCCAATTTCTGGGAATTATATCCATAGATTCCCTTCAGGAGGCCTTTGAAAACGACCGATCCGGAGAGGCACTTGAAACCTGCTATCTGCCGGAAGTCAACCCGGCCAATATCAATGACAATATGCAGGATATTCTTCCTGAAGTGGCTTCCAAGAGTTTTCCCATCCCGGTAGTTGATGACAACAATGTATTTAAAGGTGTGGTATCAAAAAACAGGTTCCTGAAAACCCTTCATAAATCTGATATTAACGACCCTAACGGATCCGGCAACGAAGAAAACGAATCAGCCCCCTCACTTCAACCCGCTATTTAGTAAGGAAATAAATTATGTTTGATCAAAAAGTACTCCCCATAGATATGTGGATCACTGACTTTGTTGACTGGCTGGTCAGTAATTACCGTCATATATTTCAAATTATAAAATGGCCGGTTGAACAGATTTTAGCCGGATTTGATATTGGCCTTAACGCCGTTCCACCCATCATTATAATAGGTATCCTGGCTTTCTGCGCATGGCGCTTTTCAGGATGGGGTCTAGCTGTTTTCAGCATTGTAGCAATGATTTTTATCGGGCTGATCGGATTCTGGGCAGACACCATGACCACCCTTGCCATGGTTTTGGCTTCTGTTTTGTTTTCTACCATTGTCGGAATTCCCGTCGGTATTGCCGCCGGTCGCAGTGATCGGGTGGAAACCATTATCAGACCCTTTTTAGATGCCATGCAGACCACCCCGTCCTTTGTATACCTGGTTCCCATTGTCATGCTCTTTTCCGTGGGTAATGTGGCCGGGGTTCTTGCCACCATTATTTTTGCCATGCCCCCCATCATCCGCCTGACAAGTCTTGGTATCCGGGGGGTGCATCCGGAACTGGTGGAAGCGGCAACCGCCTTTGGCGCTACACGTAAACAAGTACTGTTCAAGGTTCAGATTCCCCTGGCCATGCCCACCATATTGGCAGGGCTGAATCAAACCATTATGATGGCCCTTGCCATGGTGGTCATTGCCGCCTTGATCGGGGCCGGCGGTTTGGGATCTCCTGTCATTCAAGGACTGAATACACTGGATATAGGCCTTGCTGTAATGGCGGGTACAAGCATTGTTCTGGTGGCAGTATTGCTGGACAGAATCACCCAGTCCATGGCCGGTAAAAATTAGTGTTTGGACAAAAATAAAACTAAAACTAAAGGAGAAATTATGAGCGTCACAAAAAACATTGGCCTTTTTCTGGTCGCAGTTTCCATGATCATGGTCGCCCCTGCCTTCGCATCTTCGGACAAACCCGGCGAAGGTGTCACCGTTAAACCGGCACGGGCCACCTGGAACACAGGGTATTTCCAGGAAGCGATTGTCAGTCGGGCCTTGACCGAATTAGGTTATAACGTCAAAAAACCCAAAGACTTGAAAAACCCGATTTTTTACAAAGCATTAACCCTGGGCGATTTAGATTACTGGTGCAATGGATGGTTTCCCATGCATAACAGCCAGCTGCCTAGAAATTTCGAAGACAAAGCCCAGAAAATCGGATACGTGGCTAAGGCCGGAGGCCTGCAGGGGTATCTGGTATCTAAAGATGCGGTTGAAAAATACAACATCACGTCATTGAACGACTTTAAACGTGAAGAGGTTAAAAAGGCATTTGACAAAAATCACGACGGCAAAGCCGATCTAACCGCCTGCCCGCCGGGCTGGGGGTGTGAAAAAGTAATTGCCCACCACTTAAAGGTTTATGATCTGGAAGATGACATCAATCCGGTAAAGGCGTCTTACGAAGCAGGCATGGCGTCAGCCCTCGGCGCATACCAAGCCGGAGAACCCATCTTCTTTTATACCTGGACCCCGAACTGGACCGTATATAAAGTCAAACCCGGAAAAGACGTGATGTGGATCAACGTACCTAAAATTCTGCCCACCGAGTCCCAGGCCGTGGCTGAAGACAGGATGACTCAGTCCGGCGTTGAGGGTGCAGTGACAGATCCGGTGAAACTGGGATTTGTTGTTTCAGATATCCGTATTGTGGCCAACAAGAAATTTCTGGCGGAAAACCCTGCCGCCAAAAAATTTCTTGAACTATTCAACCTGTCCCTTGTAGATATCAATGCACAGAACACCCGCATGAACGAGGGTGAAAAATCCGCCAAAGACATCCAGAAGCATGTCACGGAGTGGATTGCTGAAAATCAAACCAAGTGGAACGACTGGCTGGCCCAGGCCCGGGCTGCTGCCAAATAGACCCTTCTTTTTTTTTATACAAATAAGCCCCCCCTGCAGGAATACTTGCCTGCAGGGGGGCTTTTTTTTGGTGTTAGGCCGCCATGTTTAGAGCCTGTTTAAATAGTTGACGGCAAACCTGTATCTATCGTATGATTCCAGAAATTTCTTGATACCCATATTATAAATATTGGAGATAATGATGAAAATCAAAATGAGTGTACTGATTACCGGTTTTGTTTTTCTTTTTGCAATGATTCTTGCCGGGTGCGGAGAGCAGGACAAACCAAAACAAGCCTCTAAAGCCCCTGAAAAAGCAACAGAACACCAGGAAGCACCAACGGCGGGAAATAGGCTGAAAGCCGGTTTCATCTATGTAGGGCCTGTGGGTGATTACGGGTGGTCCCATGCCCATGATTTAGGCAAAAGGTATGTTGAATCCCTGTATCCCTGGTTGGAAACCGTTATTGTGGAATCCGTTACTGAATCTGATTCCTCGCGAATCATGGATCGGCTTGTCCAACAGCAAAAATGTGATGTAATCTTCACCACCAGCTTCGGGTACATGGATAACACCGTCAAAGCCGCTGAAAAATATCCGGATACAAAATTCATGCACTGCTCCGGGTTCAAACGTACCGCCAACCTGGGCACTTATTTTGGTGATCTCTATCAAATGTACTACCTTAACGGTATGATGGCAGGGGCATTAACCAAGTCCAATAAACTGGGTTATGTGGCTGCGTTCCCCATTCCCGAACTGATCCGCCACATTAATGCCTATGCCCTGGGTGCCAAGGCCGTCAACCCCAATGCCACCGTAAACGTAAAATGGATTTATGCCTGGTACGGTCCGGACAAAGCCAAGGAAGCCGCCGAAGCACTCATCGCCGAAGGCTGTGACGCCCTGGCGTTCACCGAAGATACCCCGGCAGTCATTGAAGTGGGCCAGGCCCATTGTAAAAAAGGCAAACAAATTTACACATTTTCCCATTATTCCCCCATGCAGACATATGGTGAAGATTCCGTGGTCTCCGGCCAGCGCATGGACTGGGGCGGCATGTATGCCAAAATCCTGAAAGATATTCATGAAGGCACCTGGGATGCCGGCCAGGACATCTGGTGGCTGGCCAAGGAAAAAGCAGCCATTCTGGGCGGTAGCCCTGGTGACGCCATCAACCCCAAGTTTGTTGACCCCCTGAAACAGGCCATAATTAAAACTGAACAATATCGTAATATCAGCGCCTATGATCTGGTCATGAAACGCTATGAGCAGATGAAACAAGGCGTTGACGTATTTGATCCGTTCATGGGTCCGGTTTTAGACAACAAGGGTGAGATCAAAATCAAGGAAGGGGAACGGGCATCCAAGGAAGACCTGCTTTCCATGATGTATTATGTGAACAATGTAAATGGCGAGATCCCCAACAGCAATTAGTGTTTGATGATTAAAATACAACGCCTTGACATGAAGGATATCTGCAAGTCGTTCCAGGGTGTCCATGCCAATAAGGATATCAACCTTGAAATCCGTTCCGGGGAAATCCTGGGACTGCTCGGGGAGAACGGGGCCGGTAAGACCACACTGATGAATATTCTTTACGGTATTTATCAGCCGGATTCGGGCAACATCCTGATCAACGGCAAGCCTGTCCGGATCTCCAATCCGATGGAATCCATCACGCTTGGCATAGGTATGGTTCACCAGCACTTCATGTTGATCCAGAATCATTCCGTGATTGAAAACATTGCGCTTGGCTATAAGGACACCCCGTTTTTATTCCCCCAGAAAATCCTGCGTGAAAAAATAAAAACGTTTTCAAAGCAGTTTGATTTCCAGATTGACCTTGATCAGAAGGTGTGGCAGTTGTCCGCCGGAGAGCAGCAACGGGTTGAAATCATAAAAGCCCTTTTAAACGGGGCGGACCTGCTCATCCTGGACGAACCCACATCCGTTCTGACCCCCCAGGAGATCAAGGAGCTCATTGAAATTCTTCGCAGGATGAAAGCCGACGGCCACAGTGTGATTTTCATCTCCCACAAACTCGATGAAATCATGAATATCTGCGACCGTGTTACCGTACTGCGCAAGGGACGGATTGTGGGCGATGCCCGGACCAAGGACACGGATAAAATGGGATTAGCCCGGATGATGGTGGGCAAAGATGTGGCTCTGACCCTGGACAGGGAGAAACTGCCCAGAGGGGACCGGGTGCTCAATGTCCAAAATATCCATGTCACAGGAGACAAAGGACTTGTTGCAGTTAAAAACGTATCCTTTGAGCTGTATAAAAATGAAATATTCGGTGTGGCAGGTGTGGCCGGCAACGGACAACGTGAACTGGCCGAGGCCATCACCGGCATCCGGTCCATTGACTCCGGCAAGGTGCTGATCAACGACCGGGACATTACCAATCTGTCACCCAGAAAAATTTATGACCACGGGGTCTCCCACGTCCCCGAGGAACGCATACGCTTCGGCATTGCCCCGGGCCTTTTTATCTATGACAATGCCATTTTAAAACAGCATCATCTCAAAAAGTTTTCCAAACGGTATTTTCTTAAATACGAAAGCGTCAAGTTGCATGCAGAATCCATCATAACCGAATTCCGGGTGGCCACCCACTCCATTAACAACCAGATCAGAAACCTTTCCGGCGGCAATATCCAGAAATTGATCCTGGGCCGGGAAATCAGTGAGCAGCCCCAGTTGCTGGTGGCCTCACACCCCACCTACGGGCTTGACGTGGGCGCCACCCAGTTCCTGCGGCAGCACTTGTTGAAACTGTGCCGCCAGGG
>DATFIL010000477.1:0-9732 GCA_035270145.1 Desulfobacter sp.
CCGTCGCATTTGCAGTGCCTGTTATAGATACCATCCTGAACGTAAAGAAAACCCAGAAAAAACCAGGCATCCAGACTATTATCATGGTGCCCACCAGGGAGTTGGCGGTTCAGATACACGAAGTCTTCATGGTATTGTGCCGCAAAACAAAGGTGAAACCCTTTGCCGTTTTTGGTGGGGTGGCGCAGGATAAACAGATTCAGACACTGGTAAAAGGGGTCGATATCCTCATCGCCACGCCGGGCCGCATGTTTGATCTGATCAGCCAGAAAGCCATTGATATCCGCCAGGTTAAAATTTTAATCCTTGATGAAGCCGACCAAATGCTGGCCAAAGGATTTTTTGATGATATCCAGTGCATCAAACGACTTTTGAAACAACGGCACCAGACGCTGTTCTTTTCGGCAACAATAGATAAGAACATCAAGAAGCTGGCCTATTCACAGGTTAAGTCCTCTGCCGTGCGCATTCAAATATCACCTGATGATCCGGTATCAAAAAATGTATCCCACTATGTGATTTTTGTGGAAATGGACGACAAACGCTTCTTTTTACGCAAATTCATCCGGGACAATCCAGACAGCAAAATCCTGGTTTTTGTCAGGACGACCGTAAGGGCCGAACGGGTGGCAAAAGCCCTGGAAAGAGCAAACATAAACGCATTAACCATTTATGGTAAAAAAGACCAGGACCAGCGGCTGGCAGTTTTGACCCGGTTCAAACAAGGTGCCGACAAAATACTGATTGCCACGGATGTATCAGCCCGGGGAATTGATATCCCCAATGTCGACTATGTAATCAATTATGATCTTCCCGAGCAACGAGAAATTTATGTCCACAGGGTGGGCAGAACCGGTCGCGGTCGATCCACGGGGAAAGCCATATCATTTTGCAGCAGCCAGGAAAAGAACCTGTTAACGGAAATCCAGGATTTTTTAGGCAAACAGATAGAAAAAATAGCGGTTTCCAAGAACGAATATGCCTTTACGGTTGAAGTAACAGAGACATCAAAAGATATCAGAGAAATGATCCTGGCAAACGAAGCGTGGGAAAAGAAAAAAGGCCGCCGAAAAAAACGGTAACAGATTGTAGTTACTCCACAATACCAATATGACCTGTTTTTTCAAAATGCACGGCACTACGCACCAGTTCACTGGCATGTTTAATATTAAGCTTTTTTTTAATACGCTCCCTGTAGGTACCAATGGTTTTGATACTTAAAAACAGGCGTTCGGCAATTTCCCTGCTTGAAAACCCCCTGCCGATCAGCTTGAAAACCTGAAGCTCCCGGTCGGTTAAACGGTCGAACGGACTTTTTTCCTGCACCTCGGGTGGATTGGCCATGGATAAAAGAATATGTTCTTTGACTTTTTCATTGAGATAAATTTTTCCGGTCAGCAGAAGATGAATGGCTTTGACAACGGACTCCACGGCCTCCTGTTTCATAATGTAGCCATGGGCACCGGCAGACAAAGCCCTGGGCGCATAAAGGTATTCATCATGCATGGAAAGCACCAGCACGGGAATATTGCTGTGATGCTGTTTCACATATTTGATCAAATCAAGACCGTCGGACTGTTTTAAGGAAAGATCCGCAATGATCAGGTCCGGCTTTATATGATTTATTTCATCAATAGCCTGCTCAACATCTCTGGCACTTCCATATGCGGCTAAGTCGCGTTCCTGATTGATCAATTCCGCCAGACCCAGCCTGAAAATGGGGTGATCTTCCACCAGCAAAATTTTCTTTTTGGACATATGCCATCCGTATTGACTGTGATATCGTTTATTTTTATATATCACCAACCAGGTATGAATACCAGAGATAAGAAATAAGGAGAAATATGCCAAAAGAAATTACACACTTTGCGCTGGCCGAACAAGTGAGACGTGTTCTGCCCGAAACGTCAAAATTTTTCCAGCCGGTTCAAACATTCCCCTTGGTATTTCTCATTGGGGCGGTGTGTCCGGATTCGCCGTTTTATTACCTGGCTGGCCCGCAAAAAAAACAGGTACAGGCCCTGGCCAACCCGTTTCATCGGCCAAACAAAGAAGCCCTTTTACCGGTACTCAATTTTTTGAACCAACACCGCACGCCATGGGCACGGGCACTTGCCGCCGGCACCGTGTGCCACATCATGTCCGACTCAACCTTTCATCCATTGGTTTACTATTATGCCGGTATGAACGGGATTCACACCGGCGCCACAGCCAGACACAGGTATTTTGAAACGGCCATGGATGTTCATTTTCAATATCTGTTCCGCGGAAAAACCCAGTTGTATAAAATTATCAGGCGGGCAAAAATTTCAAGACAGAAGCTTTATCAGCTTATGGCCGACCTGTTTTTGCCCCAACACCCCCAAACCTCCTTTGTAAAACACGCCCTGCAATGGCATTCAACGCTTCATGCACTGTTTGGCGCGTCTGTAATAGGCAAGGGAACCATAAAGATGGCCGACACCTCACATCCCGTACCTGATTCTTCGGCCGGATTGATTTATCCTTTCAGCAATCCCTGTTTTTTGCCGTTTTTTTCAGGCCGACTTAAATACCGGCATCCCTGTTCCGGGTCTTTCTACGCTACAGATCTTTTGACCTTGATTCGAGAGGTTATAAATGCCACGCTTGCGGTTCTTGATACCATTGACCGGGCAATGGAGAGATCTAAAAGAAACAAAAAAATAGAAGGGCTTGAATCACTGGTTTTAGCGGATACGGCCCTACCGGACATCTGCCCGGACCTGCCGGCAAATACATTTAACACATGGCACGGGCAACAGGATATCAAACCGCTGCTATACCAAGGCGTTACACTACCATTTTAACTACGGAAAAACATATGCGCAGCACCCGGACAGACAAAAAACAGATATTTGGTTGGGTGATGTACGATTTTGCCAACTCTGCCTATACCACGTTGATTGTCACGTTTATTTATGCCACCTATTTTGTTTCAGCCATTGCGCCGGACAACATCCACGGTACCGCGCTGTGGTCCAGGGCCGTCACGCTGACAGCGTTTTCGGTAGCCCTTTTATCTCCTGTGCTTGGGGCCCTGGCCGACCATGGAAATGTACGAAAAACGTTTTTGTTTATTTCCACATTGATTGGTGCGGCAGGCTCAGCTATGCTTTGGTTTGTCAAGCCGGGGCAGGTCTACCAGGCGTTGATCTGGTTTATCCTGTCCAACATAGCTTTTGAAATTGGTATGGTATTTTACAACGCATTCCTGCCGGATATTGCCAGTGAAAAAAACATTGGACGGATTTCCGGTATCGGCTGGGGTGTGGGGTATATTGGCGGGCTTTTAGCCATGTTCGTTGCCATGGCCGGTTTTATCAATCCGGAAAATCCCTGGTTCGGCGTGTCCCGTGAATCCGGGGCCAACATCCGGGCCACCTGCATCCTGGTGGCGCTGTGGTACGGACTTTTTTCCATCCCCTTGTTCGTTCTTGTCAAATCCAACCCTGGGAATCCGAAAAAAAACAGCAGCAAAGCCGCCATCGTCCGGGCGGCCTTTGCCGATCTTAAAGACACGTTTAAAGATATCCGTTCCTACCGGGAAATCGTCACACTGCTGATTGCAAGAATGATCTACAACGATGGTCTTGTCACTATTTTTGCTTTTGGGGGAATTTATGCAGCCGGCACCTTTGGTTTCTCCTTTAAGGAAATCATGATTTTTGGCATTGTGCTCAACTTGGCAGCCGGCACAGGTGCTTTAATCATGGGCATATTTGACGACAAACTGGGGGGCAAAACCACCATCCAGATATCCAATATCATTTTAGCCCTGGCCGTGATCCTGGCGGTTTGTGCGCCCGGCAAGGAAATGTTCTGGGCTGCGGGCATACTTGTTGGATTTTTTGCAGGCCCCAACCAGAGTGCCAGCCGTTCCCTGCTCGGCCGCTTCGTTCCCCGGGAAAAAGAGAATCAGTTCTTTGGGTTTTTCACCTTTTCAGGCAAATTAACAGCGTTTTTCGGGCCGTTGTTCCTGGGAATTTTAACCCAGATGTTTAATTCCCAGCGTGTTGGGGTTGCTGTTGTGGCCGTATTCTTCGTTATTGGATTTTTGATTTTATCCAAGGTGGACGAACAGGCAGGAAAAGCTGCTGCAGGCAAATAAAAACAAGTTTTATTGATCCTTTAACGCAACAGGTTTTGCAAGGATCTCCGACCAGATCACGGCCCGTTGAAGCCCCCGGGCCCGGTCCCGGGCCGGCAGCTGTCTTGGATTAGGCCTTGGGTAACTTGCCTGCATGGCATTATGCCCAAAAGCATTCAGGGGTAGATGTTTTGATTCCCTTGTTTCCGTTCTCTTGGTGGCTTTTCTGTGGGCTTCTTTTTTGGTGGAACTCCAAAGCGGTTTTTCATCAATCGGCTCAAGGACTTGGGCATCCGCGTCATCGGAATAAAAATCAACATCTTCCCTGTCATCAATTTCATCCCAGAAGGTTTGCTTTACAGATTTCTTCCCAGCCTGGTCCAAGGGCCTCTCATTGAGTTCCCGCGGGGGGCGTTTCTGCCCGGGCGCCTCTTTTTTCCGGGCCTGCTCAATCTGGGCTTCCATTTCCCGGGCCGCCTCTTTAAGTGTCTCACGTATTTTTCCCAAAACGGAAAATCCGCTCTGCTTTGATTTGCCTGGTTTTTGTGTCTTTTTTATTTTCAAAAAAGGAGACACAATAAAAACCAGGAATAAAATCAAAGTAATAAAATCACCAAAATCCATAATGTTATCCTGATTCTTTTTCGATGTTATTTCAGAGAATCATCCGGCTGATCACACTGATCAGGGTCCGCAATGGTGTCTCTCATCCGGGTATCAGCGCTGATATTCTGCATCTTATAATAGTCCATAACCCCAAGATTGCCGCTTCTGAACGCCTCGGCCATGGCCAGGGGCACCTGGGCTTCGGCCTCCACCACCTTGGCCCGCATTTCCTGGACCCGGGCCTTCATCTCCTGTTCCTGGGCATAAGCCATGGCCCGTTTTTCCTCGGCCTTGGCCTGGGCAATTTTTTTGTCTGCCTCGGCTCTGTCGGTTTCAAGCTCCGCACCGATATTTTTACCCACATCCACGTCCGCAATATCAATGGAGAGGATCTCGTAGGCTGTGCCGGCATCCAGCCCCTTCTTTAAAACCATTTTGGAAATGGTGTCCGGATTTTCCAGCACCTGCTTATGGGTGACGGCCGAACCAATGGTTGTTACAATGCCCTCGCCCACACGGGCCAGGATGGTTTCTTCGCCGGCCCCGCCCACCAGGCGGTCAATATTGGCCCGCACCGTGACCCTGGAAATGGCCTTGAGCTGGATACCATCCTTGGCCATGGCCGCCACAATAGGCGTTTCAATAACTTTAGGGTTCACCGACATCTGTACGGCTTCCAGCACATCCCGGCCGGCAAGGTCAATGGCCGCGGCCCGGTTAAAGGGAAGATCAATATTGGCCTTGTCCGCGGCAATAAGCGCCTGGATCACCCGGGACACATTGCCGCCGGCAAGGTAATGGGATTCAAGACTGTCCGTGGCAATATCAATCCCGGCCTTCACAGCCATGATTTTGGATTCCACAACCAGTTTGGGCGGCACCTTTCTGAATCGCATGAAAATAATGTTGAACAGCCCCACCCGGGCACCGGACACCAGGGCCTGAATCCACAGACCAATGTAGGAAAACGCAAAGTAAACAAGCACCAGGCCGAGGATACCGACAATGATAATAAGAATGGACATAAGTTGCATGTTAAACCACCTTTTTTAAAATTATTATTTCTGAACAGACACTATTATTCGATGATTGAGTATTGCAATACAATCTTAATGCCTCAAATGTTTTCCCGGCGGCAGACGATCACCTGATTACCTGTGACCTTGCAGACCCTTAAGGGCGTGTCTGCCTCGATAAATTCTCCGTCCGTGACCACGTCCAGGCGGACACCGTCAATCAGAGCTGTTCCGGACGGACGAAGGGTCGTGATGCTTTTCCCGGTGCCGTCCAGGTAATTTTTAAGATCCGGGGACTGGGAAACCACACCCTGGGATGCAGATAATTCCTTTTTAAGAGACAAAGGAGAAAATTCCAGCATTTTAAATCCAATAATACACACCACGGGAACAAGGATCAGATCTACCCCCAAGACCGCATAAAACACTGACATGGGAAACGTATTGTACACAAGGAAAAGGGAGTATCCGACAAACCCCAGGGCAGTGAGGGATAAAAGTCCCAAGGACGGCAGAAATATCTCGGCAAGAACGGTAAAGATTGCCATGATCTGGAGAACTAAAGGCAGTATCCAGGCACTCATGTTTCCCTCTTTTCCATAATCGTTTCAACAATCACATGGCCTGCGGTTACCCGGATCACCCGGACCTGTGTGGCAGGATCAATAAAATCACCCTGGGTAACGGCATCAACTTTTCTGTCCCGGATACGGACCTTGCCCGAAGGCCGCAAGGTTGTCAAAGAAATACCTTCATCACCGGCAGATATACCCGAGGCCTCGGTGGACTCAACACGGGAATCCTGAAGTGTGGCATCCAGATACGGCCCTTTAATCACCTTTGACAATTTGGGCAGCGCAAAACGCACCAAAGACATTGAAACCAGCAGCGCACCGAGGGCGCTGCCCATGACCAGTCCCAGATTTTTTATCATGAGCTCCCCCTGCCAGGGCAGACTTGGGTCGGGCAGCACAAAATTCTGAAAAGAAAGCACAAGACCCGCGGCCAGGACAATGATGGCGCTGATACCGGCAATGCCGAATCCCGGCAGGACAAACATTTCCATGCCCAAGAGTAAAAAACCGATGATGAATACCAAAAGTTCCGTATAATCGGCAAGTCCGACCAGATACTGGTTGAAAAACACAAGTCCCAGGCAAATAATGCCCGCGATGCCGGGGATGCCGAATCCCGGGGCCTTAATCTCCGTATACACGGCACCAATGCCTAAAATCATGAGAATTGGTAAAAACGGCTGAATCCACCGGACAAAAGTTTCCGACCAGTTTTCCGAAACTTCTATTTTTTGAGACGCCCCGTAGCCCAGAACGTCAAGGGCCTGTTCAAGGGTAGCAACACTATGACGGGAAAAGCCAAGATCTGCAGCTTCTTTGTCATCCATGGTCAAAAGCTCGCCTTCGCTTACAATCGTGGTTTTACGGATAACCGTTGCCTTTTCTTCTTCGGAAAGCTCTTCCCAGGTCGTTTTATCCATATATTCAAAACGATTTTCCCAGGTAACTTTATATACCTCCATGGATTTGGATACCATGGATTCGGCCAGAACTTGAGAATAGTTGTTTCGTTTGGCCAGGGTGCGAAACTGCGCTCTAAGTACGGTCTGGGTTTTTTCACCGGCTTCCTTGTGGCCTTCACTGGTCTGGATAATGGGCGCACAGTCACCGATAAGGGTATTTTCCTTCATGATCAGGGTACCGGCGGAAAGTGCGATCAGCGCCCCTGCGGAAATGGCTCTTTTCTCCACATAGGCAATGGTTCTTTCCTTTGGCACGGTACTTATGGTTTCCACAATATCAAAGGCGGCATCCACCCGTCCCCCGAATGTATCCATGACAAATACCAGAATGGCGGCGTCATCCTTTTCAAGGGAAGAAACCACCCGTTTGAGGTATGCGGCCATGCCCGGTTCAACAGTCCCTGAAACGGGAATGATATGCACCACCGGCCCGGCAGCCCTGGCGGCAGCAGAAAGGATTAATACAAAAAACAGGACTGCGGCCCATACTTGGGATAGCTTTCGTTTCTGCAACATGGCAAATCTCATTTTGAAAGGCATCATCTCTCATCTTTTTGAAACGCGATGAATTCAATCCACCATACCATAATTTAAAGCAATTATATCCATAATTTTTGATTTTATATAACGCCCATGTCCTGACGGACACAACAAATAATGAAAGATGTGGGTATTGAGTTGTGAGTTGTGAGTATTGAGGAAAACAGCTTGTTTTTAATCTCTGCTATAATTTCCTAAGTTCTTTGAAAAGACATAGAGTTATGATTTACAGACCTGAAGCATGTAAAATCTTTTGGGCTATGTGCATAAAACAACCGCGAAAATCAAGCTT
This sequence comes from Desulfobacter sp., assembly GCA_035270145.1. Taxonomy (GTDB): domain Bacteria; phylum Desulfobacterota; class Desulfobacteria; order Desulfobacterales; family Desulfobacteraceae; genus Desulfobacter. The sequence continues at coordinate 8,100 of DATFIL010000477.1, forward strand.
TGTGTTGTGCATCACAAAAAAGCAGTAAGTATTAAATACCGTAGGTTCTACGGGATTTTAAGCCTGTGGAGAGAAAATGAGACCTAAGCAGGTAATAGAATCTGAATTGAAACTGATCGAACCATACATAACCACCGCCCCTTGGGCATTGTTAAAACTGGATATTTGCCATAAGGAATTCGGATACCACATATCAGGCATCCAGTTTTGTAACAAACGCCTTGAATTTCATAAAATTTCTATGGTTCATGGCATGTTCCATACGACATGCGGCTTGTTCAGCGATATCTTCATCAAGTTCCACATGTTTGAATAGAAAATGCTTGAATACATTATGCCGGGTTGTAACCTCTTTTGCAATTTTATCCCCTTTGGGGGTCAGGGTAATATAACCGTAAGGCTCGTAATTAATCAGTTTCCGGTCAGCCAGTTTTTTAAGGGTGCCGGTAACAGATCCGCACTTGATATTCAGTTTCGCGGCAATATCTTTTGACCGGGCAACCGTATTCATGGTCTGAAGTTCCAATATGGCTTCAAGATAGTCTTCAAGGCTTTCGGAAAGGGTGATTTCATTATTCATAGGTTTTTTCCTTTAGCTGTGGAAACCCAGGCCTTTAGGCTTGGGTAGCTGAGGGTTATTATCGAGTATAAAACGGCCGAATTGCTCCGGCCGCTTGGTTGCTTTTTTAATTACCAGGCCTATCTGCCCTGGCTGTTTCTGCCTTGGCCGCAGCCCTGGCCCCGTCCCTGGCCTGTGCCGGTCCGGCACCTTCCGGAACCACCCTGGCATCTGCCCTGGCCTGCCGGGTTTCCTTTGCCGCCCTGGCCGTTGCACCGGCCACCGGCATTGTTCTGTCCTTTATTCATGGTATCACCTCCTTTAACGTTCTTGCGGTTTTCTGCGCCCATGCCGCCACCCTCGGCCCTTTCCCCGGCCTCGCATCTCATAGCAACCACCCTGGAGTGTCAGGCGCTTGGCTGTAACCAGCGATTCAGCAATTTTATAGCGGGCGCTTTTCAAAACCCGTCCGACGGTCTGCCGGGAAACATCCATAACCTGCGCGGCGCCGGACTGGTCCATGCCCTCATAATCTATGAGTCTCAGGGCTTCAAATTCTTCCAGGGAAAGGATGACTTCTCCGGTCTCTTCTATTCCTCTGGGCTTAAACCCTTTAATGGCTGGTTTGGATGCAATACATCTGGGTCGTTTGGGTCTTGGCATGATCTTTCCTCGTTATGGTCATTTGATCAAAATATAGATTCAGATAAAGATTATGTCAAGAAAACTTTTCATTATTAGACTTGACATTGGTTTTCTGTGTTAAAAATTGATATATGGTATTTTTTATATGAAAGTTGTGAGTTTTGAGTGATGAGTAGTGAGATTAAAAACAAGCTGTTTTCCTCACAACTCAATACTCACAACTCATCACTCAATACCCACACCTTTCATTGTTTGTTGTGTCCATCAGGACATGGCCGTTTATAAGAAAGTTATGAGTAGTGAGTTATGAGTAGTGAGATTAAAAACAAGCTGTTTTCTTCACAACTCAATACTCAATACCTTTCATTGTTTGTTGTGTCCGTCAGGACATGGCCGTTCTATTGGATCCGGGCCTGGGCAATGGCCTTA
>DATFIL010000478.1:0-3193 GCA_035270145.1 Desulfobacter sp.
CCATGAGTTATATATCGCCAATTTTTATAATAAAACAAAAAAATACAAGGCTGCGCTGAAACGTTACCAGTATATTGTGGAAAACTATGCCGGGACCGATCAAAGTCAAATCGCCCTTGGAAAAATTCCCGAGGTGTCTGAACACATTAAAGCAATTGAATCAGACAACGAAGAAGAATAAAAAACCTTTACTTTTATTATAATATGTTGTATCCATCTTGGGTTTTAATTTTGATAGAGCGATTTTATTAGGAGTATAAATTATGTCAAAAGAATGTGCAATCTGTGGAAAAAAACCAATGGTCGGCAATAATGTCAGCCATGCTCATAATCTCAATAAAAGGCGCTTCAATCCCAATCTCCAGAGAGTTCGTGCGGTGATTAAACCGGGTTGCGTCAGAAAAATTGATGTATGCACCTCCTGTATTAAGGCGGGAAAAATTACCAAGGCCTCTTAAGTAGTGTGTTTGAACGAAAAGTCACCCATCTGCGGCGTTAAGATGCTTTTAGATTAAAACCGAAGTCCACGAAATTTAGAACTACCATATCTTCGTGGACTTCGTGTTCTTCGTGGTAAAATACTGTTTAATTTAAATGCATTGGCTACAGGATTTTGGAAGCCAGCTCTGCCAGTTCAGAACGTTCAGCCTTTTCAAGATTGATGTGGGCATAAAGATTCTGTCCCTTCATACAAATCTCCACATTAGGCCCATGGGCCTTCAATCAAGTATCTTCAGTGATTACCCGTTTAACATCGTTAACGGTTTTTACCCGGCGTAGTTCTTTCATGACTTTTTTAAGCTGCCTGGAACTTTCCACCATGATGGTAAAATAAAAGACCCCGATCCCCTCCTCCGATGTTTCCGAGTGCGCGTTTAAAATATTGATACCGGCCTTTGAAATCACAGCAGAAATATCGGCCAGAAGGCCGTGACGATCGTCTGTTTTGATGCAGATGGACGCAGGGTATGATTCCTTAATACCACTGGCCCATTCGACGTCAATAATCCTTTCACTGCTCATTTTTAAAACGTTAATGCAGTTCTTCCGGTGGATGGCGACCCCCTGGCCCTGGGTGATATATCCGATGATAGGATCTCCCGGCAGGGGATTGCAGCATTTCGAAAATTTGACCAGAATATCATCGAGTCCTTTTACAATAACCCCGGAGGTTCGTTTGCGCGAAGACCGGGAAACTATTTTTTCAATGAGAGACGCATCAGTATCCTCTGCATCTTTTTCAACGCCCGGCACAGCCCGTTTCAGCAGCTGACGCGCTGTCATTTGTCCGAATCCCACATGGGCGATCAGGTCGTCAACCGTCTTGAACCCCAATGAATCCGCCACCCTGCCGATGTCACCTGATTTGATCAGCGCATTGAAATTTTGATTGCGTTTTCTGAATGTTTTCTCACACATTTCCCGTCCCAGGGAATAGCTTCGCTCCCTTTCCCTGGCATTGATATAGGCCCTGATTTTTGTCTTTGCCTTGACTGTTTTAACAAAATTAAGCCAGTCCCGGCTGGGGTTATGCCCTTTGCTGGTTATGATTTCAATGGTATCGCCGGTGCGCAGTGCGTGGGACAGGGGTACAAGCTTGCCGTTGACCCGGGCACCTGTGCACTGGGCCCCAACCTCCGTGTGAATCCGGTAGGCAAAGTCTACGGGTGTGGCTTTTTTGGGCAGCGTTTTGATCTCGCCTGTCGGGGTAAATACATAAATTTCTCCAGGATAGAGATCGATGCGCACGTTCTCAAGAAATTCATCCGGATCTTTGAGGTTTTCCTGGTTCTCCACAAGATTCCGAATCCAGGCAAACAGTTCACCGGTATTTTCGTCAATTTTGCTGCCTTCCTTGTATGACCAGTGAGCTGCAATGCCGGATTCCGCCACCCGGTCCATTTCATGGGTCCTGATCTGGATTTCCACCCGTTCACCTTTGGGGCCGATTACCGTGGTGTGGATGGACTGGTACATATTTGGCTTGGGATTACCGATATAGTCCTTTATTTTATAATAGATGGGTTTCCACATGGAGTGCACCGCCCCCATGGCAGCATAACACTGGGGCATGGTATCCAGGATGATTCGAAAGGCAATGATGTCATAAACCTCATCAAACTCAAGGCCCTGGGATAACATTTTCTGGTAAATGGAATAAAAGGATTTAAAGCGTCCCTTGATCTCGCAGGGCAGCTCCATCTCTTCCATTTTATAGTGCAGGGAATTTGAGACCTCTTCAATATACGCTTCCTGCTCGTCCTTGGCTTTATTGACCAGGGCCAGGATACGATCGTGCTCTTCACGCAGGGTGTAAAAAAAGGCAATCTCTTCGAGTTCATTTTTAATCCAGAAGATGCCAAGGCGTGCAGCGATGGGGGCATAGATATCCAGGGTTTCCTGGGCGATAGCCGCCTGCTTTTCCGGTTTTTTGTGGTATTTAAGGGTCCGCATATTATGCAGGCGGTCCGCTAATTTGATGAGCACCACCCGGATATCATCTGCCATGGCCAGGATCATTTTACGCAGGGATTCTGCCTGCTGGGCTACTTTGGTGGTCGCATGCAGGGCAGACAGCTTGGTCACACCTTCCACAATATGTGCTACGTCGGGACCAAATATATCGGAAATATCTTCTTTGGTGGCAGGGGTGTCCTCAATCACATCATGGAGCAGGGCGGCGGCAATACTCTCCATGTCCAGCTTCATGTCAGCCAGAATATTGGCCACCTCAAGGGGATGGGACAGATAAGGTTCTCCTGAGAGCCTGACCTGACCTTCATGAACCCGGGCGGAATAGATATAAGCCCGGTCAATGAGTGAGACATCCGCATCTGGACTGTACTCATAGACTTTGTCCAATATGTCGGTGATTCGAATCATTTTATTTTACCGGCTTGTGTTTTGTCTTAAGCCTAATAGGCCTTGGCAAACAGGACCCGTCGGTCACTTTTTTCACCACAGCAAATACAGGTTCCATCTTCGTCAGGGCTGTCAAAGGGAATACACCGGATGGTTACGGACAGCTCCTGTTTTATTTTTTCTTCACACCGGCCTGATCCGCACCAGTGGGCCAGGACAAACGCGCCGTTGTTATACCCCTTTGCCTTTTTATACAAATCGTAAAATTGTTTTTTTTCATCAATGGAAAAGGTATTGGCTTCCCGAAAGGCAAGGGCGCGCTGGAACAGGG
>DATFIL010000479.1:0-3886 GCA_035270145.1 Desulfobacter sp.
GCGCCAATGGTTGAAAAAATTTGCAATGGGCCCCCTTGAAAGCGCCATGAGGTATTTCCCCTTTGTTAAGGCCCCACGGATCATGAAAAAGCATCCTGGAACCAGTACAGGTTAACAGCACGGATATCAATCGGAATAAAAAATTCTTACAAAAAGGCAAAAAAAAGAATTAATTTTTCTTTTTTTGCCGGACCAAATACCGACAAAACAGGCCAACTAACTGTAAAAACAAAGAGATAAAAAAGAGCACAGATGTGGCACAAGCATTGCTGAGATGCTGTCCAATGATTGACGGCTGGTTTATTCCGGCAGAACAATATCCAAAAAAAATTATATACCCCAAAATACATGGAGGAGCAATTGAATAAGACAGCCGCGATGACAATGAAACATACCGTGATGGCTCATCCGGTGTCCGGTTCAGGCAAGATGTTGACCGGAACCGCTGCCATCAACAGTATTTTATACAATTCATTCTTAATCACTTTAGGGTCCATCCTTTGTGCCTGGACCATCAACACGATCCTTGTTCCCCATCAGTTCCTGAGCGGTGGACTGGCCGGGGTTGCCTTGATTATGCACTATCTTTGGCCCCAGGCATCGGTGGGCAGCCTTAACTTCCTGTTGAATATACCGATTCTTATAGTGGGCTGGTTTTATGTGGGCCGGCGCTTTATGCTTTACAGCATTTTCGGGATGATCGTTTTTTCCATGGCCATGGAGTGGATTCCCGCAACCAGCCCCATTGAAGATCCCATGCTGGCGACCCTGCTTTGCGGCATTGTTTCAGGTGTGGGCTGTGCGCTGATATTAAAATCCGTGGGATCGGCCGGGGGAATTGATATTATATCGGTTATCCTGCTCAAACAATTCTCCATCCAGCTGGGAGCCTCAACGCTTTTTGTAAATGCCGCAATCCTTTTAGTGTCCATGCTTTTATTCTCCATGGAGTCAATTCTTTATACATTGATTCATATATTTGTGGCCTCCCGGGTGATCGATCTGGTCATAACAGGCATGAGTAAACGCAAAGCTGTTTTCATTGTCTCTAAACAATGGAAAGATATCCAGCAACAAATCTTCAAACAGTTAAACCGGGGCGTGACCATTATTAACGGTTGCGGCGGATATACGGGAGAAGAGGCAAACATGCTCTATACCGTTGTTACGTTTGGTGAGCTGAGTCGTCTAAAGGCCCTTGTGAAAAAGACAGATCCAAATACATTTCTGGTAGTTTCCAACACCTTTGAAGTTATGGGACATGGTATTGGGAACCAGCCCCATTGGTAATCATACTCGACTATCAAGTTTTTAGGAAATTTGTTCAAATTCAAGGCGGAAACAATTTTTAACCGGATGAATATACAACATATTTTGAGGATTAAAAATTCTTTCCAACGCCGAAGTTGGGCAAATTAACAAAAACTTGATCATCGAGTCATACATTTCCTGCGTTACAGATGATCTATCTAATATTATTTTTTATTTTTAATTTTGTTTTTTCCGGATTGGTTTCAAGGTGTTTGTAACGCTTCAGTGAAATATCAGCAAATGTTCCTAAAATTCTTTTGATATCGGAATTGTTCCAGATGTTTTGAAAACGTTCCTGTTTCAGAAGGCTATCTTCAATCAAATAGCTCTTTTTTCCATCTGTTTCAAGGCGGATATCTTCAGAATCAATTTTCACACTATTTTCAAAAATATCATTTAACAACTTAATCACGGTATAATTAAAAAACTTCTTAACATCTTCAGTTGATTCAGCGTTGTTCATTTTATTCCTGAATCCATGAAGGACTTCATTCTCATGTTTGCTGAACGAGATCTGTTTTGTCATAAGTTTCTCCTAATTAATGGAATGCCGTTTTACACCTGATTAGCTATTTATTATAAAAGATTATCCATTATGTTGCCATCTAATCAAATTTTATTCAACAATTATAAATTTAATAAATTTAGAAAACCATTGGCCAAGATATTGTATAACTCGATGATCAAGTGAAAGGGTTGATGCATGCCCAGGGGGGGATTAAATGACAATCTTACGGCTGTTCACCGATGGCAGTGTGAATCCCAAATCAAAAGTCGGATATGGGGCATACCTTGCTGTGTTGTGGGAGATACCGTATTCAGAAGCCTTTAAAGCAGATGTTAAGGTAAAAAAATTTGAACACACCAGCTCAGCCAAACTGGAGCTCCAGGCCCTTATCTGGGCACTGACTTCAGTTCAAAAACCTGTCGGCAAAATCATTGTGTATACGGATTCCCAGAACATTATCGGGCTTAAGACAAGGCGCCGGCGACTTGAAATAAATGATTATTTATCGAAGAAGAATAAGCCCATTAAAAACAGGGCACTGTATAAAGAATTCTTCTATTTATCAGAGCAACTGGATTGTGAATTCAAAAAAGTTAAAGGCCATAAGCCATCCCGGTTGAAAAATGAGGCAGAACGTTTTTTTTCATTGGTAGACAAAGCATCAAGGAAAGCCTTGAGAAATCATTAAATAATAATCGTCTTAATAAACACAGGAATTCCGGGATATTCTATGGGGAGGGGCGAGCCGTAGTGTCGTTTCTATATTATGATAAAGCTTATTTTTCAAGACCTGACCCGGGGTGGCCATTATTTAAATTTCCGGCTAACGTTGCGGTCACTGGCCGCGAGGAACGAGCGGTCCTGTGCACTGCATGGTTAACCGCCAATTATTTCATTCAACCCCTCAATGATGAGCGTCAACTCTTCGTCGGATGCTTTTGATATCCTTTTGCCGATTCGCTTTGTAGACAGGATTCGAATCTGGCTGATCTTTACCCACGATTTTTTGGGAAGCGTGGCGTCCACAAGTTCCATAGTTAGTGGATAGCCTGCCTTTTGCCGCTGACTGGTGATCGCGACGGCAATTACAGTGCCCGATCTCTCGTTAAATACATTGTGACTTAAAATGAGAACAGGGCGTAAGCCGCCCTGTTCGCTTCCAATGACTGGATTTAAATCTGCCCAGTGAATATTACCCCTTAATATTGCGGCCATTCTTCCAACTCCGATGAGAAGCCTTCCTCAGCTAAAGACTGTTCGAATTTAGGGTCAAGCTTGGAGCACTCCTGCGCAAGACGGCTTTTCTCAATGCGCATAAGCTTTTCAGCAACAGCCTGTTGAATGGCGTTGCTACGGTTTGAAAAAAATTTTGATTTGACAAGCATATCAAGCTGTTTAAGTGTCTTATCGTCAATTGTAATTGCAATTTTTGATGCTGGCATTTTTATCACCTCCGAGTATGATAATAAATCATACCCTATGTATTTTCAAGCTAAATTTTTCTGACGGTTAACGCCCGCATTTGCGGCTGGTTTGGTCGAGTAGGCCAAAGGAACCGCCCCTTTGGCCTCTCACAGAACCGTACGTGAAACTCTCGCTTCATACGGCTCTTCCTGTTCAACATTTTGTGTATGCATTCTAAACACCGCTCCAGTGAGGGAACCAGTCCGGATTCATTCTTCTTGACCGGTTTATCCTTCTGGCGGCCTGCATTAGCGTCTTTAACTGCTTATACTTTGCTTTGGCCCAGCGACTCAGGCGTTTATCAAAGTGGAACAGTACATTCCGGATAATGGACTTGCCAAATAACCCGTAATAGGTCAGGGTCAGCCAGCCTCGCAAGCTGTAGCGGCGGGTTATAAATCGGGAAGAAAACAGGTTATAATCGACAGGCCGAAAGGGTTATGCAGAGTATCACCAGGTTTCTGACCGTGAAACTCAAGCTTAAAGTAAACCAGGACAAAAGTGCTGTCAGCAGACCGTGGTTACGCAAATTCCTCGGATTCACATATTTCCAAATGTGTGGGCAGTCCAAAATTCGGATTCACGCCAAGAGCATGAAACGGT
>DATFIL010000480.1:0-3028 GCA_035270145.1 Desulfobacter sp.
TGCTTTTTTTGAGAAAACAAAAAATCAGAATGCAGAGAGTACTGAATATTGCCGGTTGAAGCATGGCCGCCATCAATCGTCTCGAAAAGAAGCTCAAGCCAATCTTTTTCCTGTTTTTTACCGCTCAAAATTTCATGGGGGTCTTATTTGCCCTTTCACCGCTATTGTAACGGCGATGATTATGATAAAACATTATACTCGATGATCAAGTTTTTGTGACTGGATAAATTTAAACGTTGATAATATAATCACAAAAACTGAGAAGAAATATTAAGCAACTTTTATAAAGGCCTGGTGAGTGTGATAATAACTGAAGCGCCCTCATTTATCAAAAACTACATCGAAGACCTCAATAATAAATTGGAAAAAACTTGAACATCGAGTGTCAACACAGAATTATTCGAGCATATTTTCTTAAAAACCCCATTTCGGGGTCAAAATGGGGCTGCTAAAAGCTGCTTTTGAGAATCCTAAGAAATTTTATCGTTTATTAACAATGAATTGTAAAAACTTATTTGGTCCGATTTGGTCCAACCCTCTTTTATTTTATTATTATTTTATTATTATTTTATTATTATTTTATTATAAATCGTTGACATGATGATGGGGTAAATGTAATGCGTTGATTGCCTTTGAAATTAAAAAATAGGCATTTGGTTTTTATTTTTTTACTGCCGGCATATAAAATATTTAGAATATTGGGGATCGATTTAAATCTGTCCCCAATATTCTAAGAATGCCGATATTTAAACTGAAAAAAAACAATTCACAAAGAGATATAAATGCTTGTTATTCTAATAAGTTTTGCGTTTAGTTTTGGTCTTTTGCTTACCCGTATCGGCCTGCCCCCCATGGTGGGATTTCTTGTGGCTGGATTTGTATACAACATGGCAGGTTTATTGCCGCCGGACGGCCTCAATCTGGTAGCAGACATAGGTATAACCCTTCTTTTGTTTTCAATTGGTCTAAAGCTTGATGTCAAAGGTCTTCTCAAAGCTGAAATCTGGGCAAGTGCAACAGTCCAGATGATTGCCACCACCATTTTCATGTCCGGTGTGCTGATTGCAGGAAAGTATTTATTTGACGTTGAGTTCATGCAGATGTCCCTGCAGACCATATTGATACTTGGATTTGCACTTGCCTTTTCAAGCACGGTTTTTGCGGTCAAGGTTCTTGAGGAAAAAGGAGATCTGACCGCTTTTTACGGAAGAATAGCTATTGGCATCCTGATTATGCAGGATCTTTTTGCGGTATTGTTTCTGAGTATCTCTGCGGGAAAAATCCCGACTGTCTGGGCACTGCTGGTTCTGACACTTCCCCTTTTAAGACCTTTGCTTTTCAAGCTTATGGATATGGCCGGAAGAGGAGAGCTGTTCATTCTCTGCGGATTATTCTTCGCACTTGGTGTGGGAGCAGAGGGTTTTTATCTGGTGGGTTTAAAACCGGATCTGGGAGCATTGATTGTGGGTGTTCTCATTGCCGGTCATCCCAGGGCATCCGAGCTTTCCAAGGCACTGTTCGGATTTAAAGAGTTGATGCTGGTAGGTTTTTTTGTCTCCGTGGGCATGACGGGACTGCCCAGTATTGCCATGATAACAACAGCCTTGCTGCTCTGCATTATTCTACCCATCAAAACCGGAATTTACCATGCAATTGTAAGCTGGTTTGGACTGCGTGCCAGAAGCAGCCTCTTTTCCGCATTAAGCCTGACAAACTACTCTGAATTTGGACTTATTATTGCAGCCATTGCCGTGGATCAGGGTCTTTTGTCATCCCAATGGCTTATTATAATGGCCATCACGGTCAGTATCAGTTTTGCCATATCATCTCCGCTGAGTTCCCATTCTGAATTTGTTTACCGCAGAATGCTCTTATGCCTGACTCGTTTTGAACGAGATTTCTGCCATCCCCATGATGCACCTGTTGACCTTGGCTCGGTCAAGGCAGTGGTATTCGGCATGGGGAGAATCGGAACAGGTGCTTATGATAAGCTCAAAGAAAAATTCGGTTTAGATATATGCGGCATTGAACATGCACCGGAAAGGGTGGATTTTAACCGTGCCCAGGGTCGCAACGTCGTCCTTGGAGATGCCTGTGACACTGAATTCTGGTTAAAATTAAGAAAGGATCTTGATCTGGAAATGGTGGTTCTGGCCATGCCCAACCACCAGGGTAATGTTTATGCAGCCCACCAGATACGCAACATGAACATTAACTGCCAGGTAGTTGCTGTTGCACGCTTTCCAGAGGAGGTTGAAGAACTTTCAAAAATCGGTGTCTGTTCCGCCTATAACATGTATGAACAGGCTGGTGCCGGGTTGATTGAAAAAGCCATGAACAGTGTAGAGTGTACACTAAGAGCATAGAATAATTGGGGTCAGAGTAAAATCAAATCTTTTGCTTCCGCCACCCAACCGGCCTTCCTATTTTTTTGGCTCATGTCGCGTTTCAGGGTCTTTTTAGGGGATTGTAAGCTTAAATATCTGAAATATATAATAAAAAGCCCCCGTCTTGCAAAACAAAGAAGCGTGAACATTATCAATCATATATAGTTATATCAAAAATAGGACCCCAAAACGCGACATGAGCCCAAATCAAATACACAGGTCACAGTATTTACGGCCCAATCGTTCACTTCGACCTTACATACGATTGTCCTGTATCCACACAGCAAACTCGCTTAGCGCAACGGATTCCATCAAATACGGCTGCCTGTGTTTGAATGTCAGATCCTGAACCTGGGTCAGCAGCTCCGTGAGGGACCATGCGTGCAAAGGCGCCCGCGATGCTTTATATCCGTCCGACACATACCCCCACATATGCTGCAGCGCATTTTTTAATCCGCCCTGGGATGGCGGCGTTCTCAAGGTTTCCACCAGAAGACGGACCAGGCCGCTGAAATCATCCCGGGGGCTCATGCGGGCCACATCTGCACCTATTTTTTTGTACAGGGACACATTCCGGGCCATGACGGCGTATTTGTGTTGACGCCATATCTGCTGGGGATTTTGGGGTAAGGGAATGCGTC
>DATFIL010000481.1:0-2155 GCA_035270145.1 Desulfobacter sp.
CTGCAGACGCTTTGACAATACGTTTGCCCTGGATACCCAGACCTTGACCGAGCTTGTGGAACTGTCCCGGTATACCGCCTCCGGGGCCAACAACCAACCGCTGAAATATATTATTTCCAGCAGCCGGGAACAAAATGATCATATTTTTTCATGTCTGACCTGGGCTGCTTACCTCAAAGAGTGGAAAGGCCCGAAACCGGGGGAACAGCCCACGGGATACATTGTCATCCTGGGGGATACCACCATTGCAAACAATTTCTGGTGCGACCACGGCATTGCCGCCCAGACCATGCTGCTCGGGGCCCGGGCAAGGGGACTGGCCGGATGTATGTTTGCCGCCATTAATATTAAAAAATTAAAAGAACTGCTCGGCATCGGTGATCACCTGGAGGTCAAGCTGGTGATCGCACTTGGCAAACCCGTGGAAGAAGCCTGCATTGATGATGTGGGTGACGACGGGGATATCCGGTACTTCCGGGATGATACTCAGGTTCACCACGTTCCCAAGCGTAAGCTTGAAGATCTGATTCTCAAAGCCTTGTAGCTGTGAAGGTTCTGTTTGTTAATCCATCCTGCCTGGATCCAAGGGTTACGGACCCGGATGCGCTTCAGGTACCCATCGGGCTTTATTATCTGGCATCCGGGCTGCTGGACCAGGGTTTCGTATCAGGTATTTTAAATCTTGCACCGGCAGGCCCGGCCAACCCGTCGGCAAAGGGATCGGACGAGAAGGCACTTGACTTGTTCACCCAATCCATCATGCAGGAACAACCTGATATCATCGGATTTTCCGTCACCAGCCCCACCCGGATTAATGCCATGGCATGTGCAGACAAGGCCCGGCAGATCCTGCCCGACACCCTTATTGTCTTTGGGGGACCCGGGGCCACCTTTATGGCGGATTTTCTGTTTGACGCCTGCCCGGCCCTGGATGTGATTGTTAAAGGCGAAGGAGAGATCAGCACGGCAAAACTGGTCAATGCGGCAAAGCGAGTAAAAAACCGTTTTGCCACCATCCACAAAGCCCAGGCCATCCAACCTGATCTGATACAGGACCTTAGACAAATTCCCGGCATTGTTTTCCGCAACGGATCAAGCCGTCATGACACAGGTCAAACCGAACTTGTAAAGGACCTGGACACCCTGCCCCACCCGTCCCGGTATTTCACTTACCAGCACCTGGCCATGTCCAGGGGATGCCCCGGGAAATGCACCTTTTGCGGCTCTCCGAAATTCTGGGGCACGTCCCTTATCCGCCGCCACTCGCCCCAATGGCTGTTTGAAGAGATAGAGGCGCTTGCCCAAAAAGGGGTAACCCATTTTTTCATCAGTGACGACACCTTTACCATGGATTGTGATGCTGTCAGGGAATTATGCGAAAAAATTATCCAGGCAGACCTTGGCATCACCTGGAATGCCATCTCCCGGGTGGATTATATTGACGAGCGCATACTGGGCCCCATGCGCCGGGCCGGATGCATACAGATCAGCTTCGGCATTGAATCCGGGGCTGAGCCCATCAAAAAAATCCTTAGCAAACCCATTGACAATGACACCTGCGTGGCCGCCTTTGACAAGGTATGTGCCGCCGGGATTCTGCCCCGGGCCTATTTTATATATGGATCGCCGGGAGAGACGGATGCCACCATCCAGGACAGCATTGATCTTATGATCCGTCTGGGTCCACTGAGCACGGTGTTTTACATGCTGGTCACCTTTCCCGGTACTGCCTTGTATAACCGGGCATTACGGAAAGGATGGACCCATGATGGTGTCTGGCAAAAAAACATTGAAGATTTGCCCTGGTGGGAACTGGACCCGGACCTGGATTTTGCCCGGGTTAAGGGATGGGGGGACCGGCTCAGGCAGGCTTTTTTTGACCACCTTGAAGACTTTGTCAACCGCATTACCCTTCATCCGGATAAAGCATCTGCGCCGTTGCATGCTGATTTTTTATCACGGCTTGCCATGACCTTTTCCCATGGAGAATATGCCCGGGATGAACGGGTTAGAAACGCTGAACAGATAGCAGTGAATCTGTTTGAAAAGGCGCTGCAGTTTTATCCCTGCCCCAGAGCCTTCCAGGGGCTTGCCATGATTTACCAGAAACAAAAAAATTTCCCCAAGGCCATGGCCTTTCTTGATAAAGGTCTGT
>DATFIL010000482.1:0-3011 GCA_035270145.1 Desulfobacter sp.
AACATTCAACCGGAACTTCCCCAAACGTTCCGGTACGGACGACGCCGAGTGTCATCTGATCAGCCCGCTTGTTGCAGCGGCCAGTGCCCTGACCGGTGAAATCACCGTTCCGGAAGCCAAAGACATTCCCATCAATGTCATTCCGCCGGTTATCGACACCGACTCTTTCATCATGCCGGATGAGGCTGACAAGTCCGAAGGCGTCATTCGCGGACCCAACATCATGGCGCTGCCTGATTTCAAGCCGCTGCCTGACGTTGTGAAAGGCGAAGTTCTCCTTAAAACCGGCGACAACATCAGTACAGACGACATCCAGCCTGCCGGTACATTCCTGCCCCTGCGCTCCAATGTTAAAGAGTATGCCATGCAGGCAACTTACAACCAGGTTGACAGCACCTTTGCCGAACGCGCTGTGGCGCACAGAGACGCCGGTGGAGAAGGTTTCATCATTGGTGCTGAAAACTACGGTCAGGGAAGTTCCCGTGAACATGCCGCGCTGTGCCCAAGATGGCTTGGCATCCGCGCCGTCATTGTTAAATCCTTTGCCCGTATCCACGTGGCCAACCTGGTGAACTTCGGTATTGTACCGATGACCTTTAAAAACCCGGATGACTATGACAAAATCAAACAGGGCGACACGGTATCCTTTGATGCCACAGACCTGGCCGGCGACCTGTTCCTTGAGGTCAATGGCGAAAAACTTCCACTTGAACGCGCTTTTGATAAAGACGTGATCCCCACGCTGAAATTAGGTGGCGCGCTGCCTCAGTTTAAGGCTACCTTCAAGGGATAACCGCTGTATAATTAAGCGACGATAAGCCGGGGAAACACCATTCGTCGGCATACATAAAATAAAAGGGGGATAACCTATCGGTTATCCCCCTTTTTTATTGGTTATAACTCGATGATCGAGTATAAGCCAATGGAAAAACCGGCAATTACCAGAACACAGAAATCAGCATCCTTGTGCCCACCAAGTAAAGCAGCACGGCAAAAACACGTTTGAGCTTGTCAACCGGCAGGTTGTGGGCAAGTTTTACCCCAATAGGTGCCGTGAGCACCGAAGCCGCAACAATTCCTGCCAGAGCAACGAGGTTGACAAATCCCAGGGACAGGGGCGGCAGGTTTGGGTTGCCAAGCCCGTTAATCACATATCCTAAAAAACCGGCTGCCGCAATGGGAAACCCGATGCCCGATGAAGTACCGATGGCTTTGTGGATTTTGGTATTACACCAGGTCAGAAACGGCACGGACAGGGTACCGCCGCCAATGCCCACAAGGCTTGAAAAGACCCCGATGATACTGCCTGCCGCAAAGATACCTGTGGTGCCGGGGATATCCCGGGTGGGTTTGGGTTTCATTCCCATAATCATCTGGGTGGCCACATAGTATAAAAAGATGCCGAAAAAACATTTAAGAAAATTGGTGGAAAGCATGGAGGCAATCCAGGTGCCTGTAAACGTCCCCACCAGGATACCCGGCGTGATTCTGAATACCACGGGCCAGAGCACAGCGTTGCGTTTATTATGGGAACGCATACTGGAAACCGAAGTAAACAGAATACTGGCCAGAGACGTGCCCAGGGCCATGTGAACAATGACTTCATGGGCCACATTCTGGTGCGTAAAAACCGAAGTGAGCATGGGAACAATCACAAGGCCGCCGCCAATGCCCAGAAGCCCGGCCAGTACACCGGCCACACCGCCAACAACCAGATACAACACGATATAAATCATCTATCCAAATCCTTTATCCGTAATCAATTTATCTGCCAGATTCTCAAAGCCATACCAGGCAGCACCATGCAGAGCGGCCCGGGAATCAAGAATCACATGGACGGGCATATTGGCGCACAATGAAAAAAACCGTCCCTTGTCTGTGATACTGCTTAAAAAATCGGGCCGGGCCAGCCTTTTGAGGATACGCGGCGGTATGCCCCCGCCAAGATAGATGCCGCCTGTGGGCAGAAGCGTCACAGCCATATTGCCGGTGACCGTGCCAAGGACGCGGACAAACAGATCCAGTGTGGCTTCGCAGATATCTGCCTTGTTTTCAAGGGCGGTTTCCACAATTACCGGTGTTTTGTCCGCTGCTGCAGCCAGTTTTTCCTTTAGCCAGACAGGTTCCGGAAAAATTTTCTTTTCCAGAAAATAGTTATAAATATTGGGCAGCTGGCCGCCCGAGCACACCCGTTCAAAACTGACGTGGCCATAGCGCCGGGTTAAAAATTCCAAAAGTTTAACATCCTGGGGATTCCGTGGAGAAAATGCTGTATGCCCCCCTTCGCTGGCAAAGGCACGGTACCGGGCGCCTGTCCAGACCATAAAAGCAATGCCTAAGCCCGTGCCTGGAGCAATAACCGCCTTGTTGCCCATGGGCTCAGGATTACCTGGATTCAGGGTAAACAGGTCGTCTTTGTCCAGATGGGGCACTGAAACGGCAATCGCTTTTAAATCATTAATCAATGAGACCCTCGGGATGCCGCAGGTCTGTTCAATTTCATCAGCGCTGATTTCCCAAGGCAGATTAGTGATCCGGCAACGACGGTCTTTTACCGGGCCTGCCACCCCGAAACAGGCCGCTTGGGGATTTGCGCCGGCCTGATCTAAAAATTCTTTAACAATGGTTTCAAAAGATTGATAATCAACATTTTTAAAGCGGGTTTCGTGAACCGGATTTCCCGGCACTTGTGTTCTCCCGGCATAGATCGCAAGCACTGTTTTTGTACCGCCGATATCCCCTGCAAGAATCATGGGCCTTCCACCTGTGTCATAAAAAGGTTATGAATCTATTTGACAGCCTGTTGACAACAATATTCTTTATATATATACGCTTTTTTAAACAATTTTAGGAGTGTTAATAAGGAAAATAATAAATGAAAAATGCTGTCGAAACCCATTATACTTGCCCGGAGCTTGGGGTGAAAATCCGTCAAGGACTTGAAAAAGCAGGCAAAAATACAGAACAAATCCGTCTGCGGGATCTTGCCCCGGTTGACCAGCTTCATACGG
>DATFIL010000483.1:0-2623 GCA_035270145.1 Desulfobacter sp.
TTGGATTTTCAATATTCAGTATTCCGGCAGACAACTGTTGTCAATGCCTTGGGAATGCATGCACGGCCTGCGGCAGTAATTGCCGGGATGGCCCAGGACGCCGTTGGTGACATCTGGTTGTCAGATGGAAAAAGCATTGTGGATGCCGCAAGCATTATCGAAATTCTCTCCCTTTGTGCAGTTATAGGGACAAAGGTGTCCATTTTCACAGAAAAAGAAGAAGATTCTGTCCTGGCAGATAAAATGAAAAATTTTTTTGATATCGGATTTGGGGAAAATGAATAGAACCGTTACGGATCAAATTATTCTCAAGGGTATCAGCGGTTCTCCCGGTATCTGTATTGGGAAGGCTTATCTTGTTGACCAGGAGGGCGTTAACCTTATCAAACGCTATCCTATTAGCCCGGATATGGTCCCCAATGAAATAGACCGGTTTAAAAGTGCCGTGGATAAAGCCCAAAAAGACCATGCCAAGGCCATTGATTCAATTGGGGATGATTTAAGTGAGAACCTGAATATCCTTGAAACGCATATGGTTTTGTTCAAGGATAAACTGCTTTACGGCAAAACCATTGAGTCCATTACCAATGACCATATCAATGCGGAATGGGCGCTTCGCCGGGTGTCCAGGCGTATCCGCAGGATGTTTGATCAAATCAATGATCCGTATCTTCGGACCAGGGGAGATGATGTCATTCAGGTCTCAGACAAGATAATGAATTATCTGGTGGGTGAAGCTGAAATTCGGATCAGCGAAATAAATAAACGCGTTATCATTGTCGCCCATGACCTTTCCCCCGCAGATACCAGTCAGATCCAGCTTGAAAATATCAAAGGATTTGTAACAGACCGGGGTGGTAAGGACTCCCATACAAGCATCGTGGCAAAATCCCTTAAAATTCCCTCGGTGTTGGGGCTTGGCAATGCCACAGCAAACATTAATAATGATGCGATCCTTATCGTAGATGGTTCCGCCGGAATTGTCATCATTAATCCGGATGAAGATACCCTGTTTCGATATGAAGACAAGAGGGCACGATTTGAAATCTTCAGAGCCGACATTGAACGGGATAGCCATCTGCCTGCAATCACTGCCGACGGAATATCCATTAATCTTTTTGCCAATATAGAGCTTGTGGAAGAGGTGGTATCTGCCAAGGACAATAAGGCGGCGGGTATCGGATTATTCAGAACGGAATTTTTATGTCTGGATTTAAACCGGCTCCCCACCGAGGACCAAATGCTGCAAAAGTATGGGGAGCTTGTGGAATTAATGCAGCCGGCGCCGGTGACTATCCGGACCCTGGATATTAACGGGGACAAATTTAATCCATATATAGATCCGGTGGAAGAGGCTAATCCTGCATTAGGTTTGAGGGCCGTCAGATTTTGTCTGGAAAATGAAGGTATTTTTATCGCCCAGATTAAAGCCATTTTACGGGCTGCGGCTTTTGGTAACATTAGTCTTCTCATTCCCATGATTTCCTGTGTTGAAGAAATTATTGGTGTAAAATCATGTATTGACAAGGCGGTAATCGAACTTGAGTCCGAAGACAAAATATTTAATAAAGATATTCCGTTGGGAATTATGATTGAGGTGCCTTCCGCCGTGATGATGGCCCGGGAACTTGCCGAACACGTTGATTTTTTCAGTATCGGCACCAATGATTTGATTCAATACTCCATGGCCATTGACCGGCGCAATCGCAGGGTGGCGCATCTTTACCAGGCACTAAACCCTGCGGTACTGAAAATGATCCGTCTCATCGTAGATGCGGCAACCGAAAAAAATATTGAACTGTTCATGTGCGGTGAAATGGCAGGAGACGCCATTAATATCCCTGTGCTTCTTGGTTTGGGGCTGACCAATCTGTCAATGAACGCCAGTGCCATACCTGTCATAAAGAAAACGATCCGGGCCATGAATGTTTCAAAAGCACGGAAAGATGTCCAGACGATTCTTGGATTTCAAACGGTTCAGGAAATTGTTGATTATATTCAAACGGAATACAAGGATCTTTTGCCTTATAAGGATAACGAGGAATAAACTATGAACGCAAAATATACCAAACTGATTGCCAACAATAAAAAAGCCCGGCACAATTATCACATTGATGATGAATATGAGGCCGGCATTATGTTGGTAGGTTCAGAAGTTAAAGCCATCAGAGAGGGCAGGGTCAGTTTCAAGGATTCTTACGCGGATATTCGGCGTGGAGAAGTTTTTTTGCGCCGTCTCCATATTTCTCCCTATACGTTCGCATACAATGCCAATCATGAATCCTTGCGCACCCGGAAACTTTTGTTGCACAGTCACGAAATTAAAAAACTTGTCGGAAAAATAAAAGAACAGGGGTATACCCTGGTGCCGCTAAAAATTTATTTTAAAAATGATAAAATAAAGGTTCTCCTTGGCCTTGGTAAAGGTAAAAAGCTTTACGACAAAAGGGAAACCATTAAGCAACGGGATGTCAAACGGGATATGGATCGTGAAAGAAAAAAATATTCCTGATTTTTAAAAAAAACATTGACTTAAACCTTCTTGTTGTTATATTAATTACAGTTCTTTTGATCTTTTACAATTTGGGGGCGTAATGGTTTCGACGGAGATTTTGACGTCCAT
>DATFIL010000484.1:0-5889 GCA_035270145.1 Desulfobacter sp.
AAAGACCAGTGGCCGTGCTTGCCTGCATTTTTTGAATCCGTGCACTGAGAAATCCGCACATGAGAATAAGACCGATGAACAATACCCAGGGCATGATGGGGTTGCCGTATACGGTCTGCATCACGGCAGAGCTTTCAGATACAAAATAAGAGGTCAGGCCGGTGGCGGCAAGACCGATGGTCATCCAATTGTATGTGCTTCTGATAAACGCATTGACCCGGGCCATTACCCCGGTCTGTTGATATGAAACATTTGTGTTCATTGTAACTCCTTTTTTATTTCAGGTTTTTATATTATATATTTTTAGGAATAATATAACACGGGCAGGGTAGATTTCAATATTACATTTTGATTATACAAAATAGAATAAAAGTTTACATAATATATATTATCAGACCTTGTCTAAAATATATATTATGACAGGTGCTGTCTTCATTTTGCACTTATTGACTTTTATAAATGATTTATTTTATAAGTACGAACTTTGCACATACGCCTGGAAGAATAAGGACAGGAATGATACCACAGGATAATCATAAGGTTTTCACCGTAGGCACACTGACAAGACAGATAAAAAATCTGCTTGAGGAGCAGTATCCTTTTTTATGGATCACCGGTGAGATTTCAAATTTTTCAACGCCCGCTTCGGGTCATTCCTATTTTTCATTAAAAGATGACGCGGCCGTAATTTCCTGTGTAATTTTTAAAGGACAGAAACGCCATTTAAAATTCACCCCTGAAAACGGAATGAAAGTCAAAGGCATGGCCCGCCTATCCCTTTACGAGCCCCGGGGGTCTTACCAGCTTATTTTTGAGCATATGGAACCCGAAGGTACAGGTGCGCTTCAGCGAGACTTTGAACAGCTTAAGGCCAAACTGGCTGCCATGGGCTGGTTTGATGCGGCGCATAAAAAGGAAATACCTTTTCTGCCGTCAGGCATCCACGTAATCACCTCGGGCACGGGTGCTGCGGTTTGTGATATTATTCAGGTGGCCAAACAACGCTGTCCAAGCGTTCCCCTTGAAATCATTCCTGTCAAGGTACAAGGAGATACCGCAGAATTTGAGATTGCCCAGGCCATTGAACTTGCCAATACGGTCAAAACCTGTGACCTTATTATAATTACCCGAGGCGGCGGATCCTTAGAAGATTTATGGGCATTTAACACCGAAACCGTGGCCAGGGCTGTTTACGAATCTGAAATACCCGTTGTTTCGGGCGTTGGGCATGAAATCGATTTCACCATTGCCGACTTTGTGGCTGATCTCCGGGCCCCTACCCCATCGGCTGCTGTCCAGATGGCCTTGCCTGATCAGGCTGCCATTGTTCATCAAATCTTTGGATTCCAAAATGAATTAAACAATAAAATTGAGCGGCGCATCCTTCAACTGCGGGAGTATATAAATGATTTGAGCCGGCGGCTTAAAAGTCCGGCCAGGGTTGTGGATGATTTCAGATTCCGCATTGAGGATCTGCAATCCAGGGTTTTGTCTTTGGTCAAAAATCATATTAATTACCAGCGCGAGAGAACGCAATGGCTTAAAAGAGCGCTTTCAGGCACCCTGCCCTTGTCCCGCATCCAGGCATATAAAAAGGATGTGACGGATCTTCAGGCAAGTCTGGATTATTTTTTTTATGCTTACCTGAAACAATGTAAAGACCAGGTAAATAAACAAAAAGCCCAACTTGAGACCTTAAATCCGTCAGCGGTGTTGAAGCGCGGTTACAGCATCACCCGCACTCTGTCCAACGATCATATTGTGATGGATGCTGATACGCTTAATGTAGACGATGGAATTGAAATTATTTTATCTAAAGGACGCCTGGATGCCCGGGTGGAAAAAATATATGGCAAAGAAAACCTTTGAATCAGCACTAAAACAGCTTGAAAATATTGTAAAGGAAATGGAATCCGGTGATTTGACATTGGAAAAAGCAGTCAAAAAATATGAAGATGGGATTGCCAATACCCGTTTCTGCCTCGATATTTTAGATAAAACCGAGCAGAAAATTACCCAATTGACAATGAATGCTGACGGTAAGCCCGATGTATCAGATTTTAAGGAAGACCAATGAACACTTTTGATCTTTCCGGATATTTATCCCGGAACCGAAAACTGGTTGATGCGGCCCTGGTTAATGTTTTTCATGAACTGGACCGACAACGCGAACTTGTCCAGGCCATGACGCACTCTTTGATGGCCGGCGGCAAACGGGTCCGCCCTGCCCTGGCGCTGGCAACAGCCGGTGCGTTAGGTGCAGATCCGCTCATCGCCCTACCCGCTTCCTGTGCCATTGAAATGATTCATACCTATTCCCTGATCCATGATGATCTGCCGGCCATGGATGATGATGACCTGCGCAGAGGCGTTCCCACCTGCCACAAACAATTTTCTGAAGCTACGGCAATTCTGGCCGGGGACGGGCTTTTAACCCATGCATTTCATATTCTTGCAGCGCCCGGGTCCTGTTTCAAAATCTATCCCGATGCCGAAACCCGGCTGATTCTGGTGGAAAAAATCTCTGCGGCAGCCGGAATTAACGGCATGGTGGAAGGCCAGATGCTTGATATGCAGGCTGAAAACAACCCGGAAAATTTACCTTTGAACAGCCCTGGTGCGCTGGCTCATTTAAAGAAAATTCACCGGCATAAAACCGGGGCCATGATTGAGGTCAGTGTTGCGTCAGGGGCCATCAGTACCGGTGCTGACAAAGATGCCTTAAACGCCCTGGGCACATATGCTGAAAATATCGGACTTGCCTTCCAGGTTATGGACGACATTTTGAATGTGGAAGGTGATCCCAAAGTTATGGGCAAGGCAGTTGGTTCCGATGCCTTGCACGATAAACTGACCTTTCCTGCCATCCTCGGCCTTGAAAAATCCAAAGTTTTTTCAAAGCAGCTTGTTGCCGATGCCCTCGCAGCTTTAGACAGCTACAAGAAAACGGCATTTAAGAAAAACAGCGAACCTTTGCGTGCCATTGCCGGTTACATTATTAACAGAAACCGATGACAGGACTATTAACTTGAACAAAAAATCTTATTTCCGGATGGGTACTAAAGAGGTGGGCATTGAAATATCTTGACCAAATAAACAGTCCTGATGATCTAAAACAGATTCCAAGGGAAGAACTTGAGGTTGTTGCCCGGGAGATCCGGAGCAGAATTATTGATGTGGTCTCAAAAAACGGTGGGCATCTGGCATCAAGCTTAGGTGTTGTAGAACTGACCATTGCCCTGCATTACGTATTTGATTTACCCAAGGATACCCTGATTTGGGATGTGGGCCACCAGTCCTATGCGCACAAGCTTTTAACCGGGCGCCATCGCGACTTTGATACCCTTCGAAAATACAAAGGTATTTCAGGGTTTGTTAAAATCAAGGAAAGTCCCTATGACGCGCTAACCGTGGGGCACGCCTCCACGTCAATTTCTGCCGGTCTGGGCATGCGCTATGCCAAGGCGCTTAAGCAGGACAATTCCAATGTGGTCTCAATCATCGGTGACGGTTCCATGACCGCAGGGCTTGCTTACGAAGGATTGAACCACGCGGGCGATCTCCAGCAGAAATACATCGTTATATTAAATGATAATGACATGTCCATCTCCGCCAATGTGGGCGCTTTGTCTTCTTACCTGTCCCGGACGCTTTCGCATAAGGCCTTGCAGAACATGCGTAACCAGTTTGGCCAGTTTTTAAAATCCGTGCCTAAGATCGGCGATGACATGTATGGATGGGCCAAAAGATGGGAGGAGTCCTTTAAGACCTTTGTAACCCCGGGCATGTTGTTCGAAGCCTTTAATTTTGATTATTTCGGCCCCATTGACGGCCATAATCTGGATCATCTTATTGATATTCTATCTAATATTAAAGATCCTGATTCCCCGGTGCTGTTGCATGTGAGTACGAAAAAAGGCAAAGGATATAAACCGGCTGAAAAAAATCCGGTCTATTTTCACGGTGTGGGTTCATTTGCTGTGGACACCGGGAAATGCCCAGGAGCAAAGCCAAGTGCCCCACCCTCTTACACGTCGGTGTTCGGTAACTGTATGATTGCGCTTGCAAAAAAAAATAAATGTATCGTGGCGGTGACGGCTGCCATGCCCGAAGGGACGGGACTAAGCCATTTTGCTGAACAGTTTGCCGACAGGTTTATTGACGTGGGCATTGCCGAACAACATGCCGTTACCTTTGCGGCAGGTCTTGCGGTCAAAGGGGCAAAACCCGTGGTGGCCATCTACTCCACCTTTTTGCAACGCGGCTATGACCAGATTCTTCATGATGTCTGCATTGACAACCATCCTGTAATTTTTGCCATTGACCGTGGCGGCATTGTGGGGGAAGACGGGCCCACCCACCACGGACTGTTTGATTTTTCCTATCTTCGATCCATACCCAATATGACCGTTATGGCACCCATGGATGAAAATGAACTGGTGCGGATGATGCAAACTGCTGTGGCACATCAGGGTCCGATTGCCCTGCGTTATCCCAGGGGTGCAGGCCAGGGCGTCGACATTGATTACAATGCTAAAGCCATAGATGTTGGAAAAGCAAAGGTGGTTCGCACAGGAGACGATCTGTTGATCATCGGTATAGGTCGTTGCGTGAATGATGCCATGGATGCAGCCGAACAATTATCCGCCCAAGGCATTGAAAGTACCGTGGTCAATGCCCGGTTTGTAAAACCTTTGGATGCGGACCTGATCCTTGATCTTGCCGAAAAGATCAAAAATGTGGTGACCATTGAAGAACATGTGCTGGCAGGCGGTTTCGGATCAGCCATCCTTGAACTGATCTGTGACAACGGCCTTTCAGGGTGCCGTGTGAAACGGGTGGGCATTAATGATGTATTTGTTGAACACGGCAGCCAGAATGAGCTTCGAAAGGATTACGGCATTGATGCCTCGGCGGTTGTGGCGGCAGGATTAAAGTTGTGCCGTGAAGAATAAGATCACCAGAAAACGCCTGGACCAGGCACTGGTTGACCGGGGTCTGATACGTTCAAGGGAACGGGCCAAAGCCATGATCATGGCCGGAAAGGTTCTGGTCGACGGTATCAAAGTAGATAAGCCCGGCACCCAGGTGAACCAGGATGCGCTGCTTGACGTTAAAACCCCGGATCATCCTTATGTCAGCCGGGGCGGACTTAAACTTGAAAAAGCACTTCAAAGTTTTCGCGTATCTGTTCAGGATGCCGTTTGTCTTGATATTGGTGCCTCGACAGGCGGATTCACCGACTGCCTGCTCAAATTCGGTGCCAAGAAAGTGTATGCTGTGGATGTGGGTTATGGGCAGCTTGACTGGTCCCTGCGACAGGATGACCGGGTGGTGGTCATAGAGCGCACCAATATCCGCCACCTTGACTATAAGATAATCGGTCAACCCATGGATGCGGTGGTTGCAGACACCTCTTTTATCTCTTTGAAAACCGTTATCCCGGCAGCGGAAAAATTCATGCGGACCGGTACGGATATCCTGGCCCTGATCAAACCGCAGTTTGAGGCGGGAAAAGAAAATGTCGGCAAGGGCGGCATCGTAAAGGACCCTCAAATAAGAGCCCAGGTAAAGCAGGATATTATTTTTTTCTTCCAAGACAGGGGGTACAAGGTGAACGGAACCGTTACCTCGCCGGTTTTAGGCGCAAAGGGCAATGAGGAATACGTAATTTCGTTAGTTTATGGAAAAAAATAAAATAATTCTGTTATTTTTATTTCATTTTGATTATTAGAGTATATTAATTTCATTAATATTCTAAAGGAGCCGTAATGAGCGAAGAAATCAAATCCATGAGGAATGTGGCTTTTGCGGGCCATGGAGGTGCGGGCAAGACAACTCTTGCTGAGGCTATGCTGTTCAAAGCCGGGGTGACAAATCGCCTTGGCA
>DATFIL010000485.1:0-2123 GCA_035270145.1 Desulfobacter sp.
AGGGGAACAACGTTCACGCTTTTTTTCCCGGCTTATGAAGCAAGCCGGCCGTTGCAGGAAAACAACACAGCGCAAAAGGACTTGGCATAAGCGCCATATCTTGTAATTTTTAATTTTTGACAACTGATTAAATTGGCAAAAATCAAGGTTTAGTTGACTTCAATTTGTTGATGCTTAATTTTTGTTTTAGACCATAGGCTGAATTGGTAATTAACAAAAATTAATTGAGGAGATGTTATAAATGAAAATGAATAATTATTTTTTGACCCTGGTGGCATTTTTCATGATGTTTTCAATTGTAGCTGCCAATCACGCACTTGCCTCATCATACAACAAGGGGAACTATAAAACGGCAGACGGGCATGGGCAGTTTAACAAGCAGTTTAAAGATATAGATATTAACGGCGATAACAGCCTAAGCTTCGATGAGTTCAAAAATGTATTCCCTTCGGCTGAGCAAAAGGCATTTGATCACCTTGATAGTGATAAAAATAAGATCTTAAGTCATGAAGAATGGCGTCAATTTAAAGAAATGCATAGCGGAATGGGAAAATATCATAAACAAAAATATCATACGAATAAGCTTCCTGACCCTTTGAAATTTAACGCCCATTTTCCTGACATGGATAGTGACAATAATAATCGGGTGACTCTTGAAGAATTCAAAACTTATTTTCCGGAAGCATCAGAACATGAAGATGTGTTCAATGCGATTGATCTTGATGGAAACGGTGATTTAAATCATGATGAGTGGCATGAATTCAACGCCGCGCATGGGATGAAGCGCATGGATTAGCCATGTTTGACTACCCCTTATACCTAAAACAGCTGACAGCAGGAGAACCGGTCAAAAACCCTTTTCTGGATTTTTTACAGATAACGGTCGAGGCGGTTGAAAAAGGTTATGCACGGTTCAGCATGGAAATCCGGCCCGAATTTCTTTAGGGTGCCGGCATTATGCAAGGCGGTTTAGGCGTTGCCTTATCCAGTGAAGCAACCGCCCATGCGGTGATGAGCACCCTGTCACCAGGCGAAAACCTGACAACCATTGAACTGAAAAACAATTTTCTTTCCATGGCGTCCAAGGGCCGCCTGATCGCCGAAGCCACGGTGTTCAAACGGGGCCGGACCCTTGTTCTTGTGGACTGCATAGTCAAAGATGACACAGGGAAAGATATTTCAAAAAGTAGTGCCACCCTAATGGTGATTCCGCCAAGTGCAAGTTAGTGTTTAATTTCATAAAACAGATCTTTATCGGTAAACGTCTTGGCGTTTCCCGCGTAATGTTTGGAGGAATTTTTCATCATCTGTTTAATTTCTTCCTTGTCTTCATAAGTCTTTTTCACTTTTCCCGGGGATCCGATGACAAGGGAGTATGGCGGAATAATTGTTTTTTCCAGCACCACCGCCCCCGCCGCGATAACAGATCCGGTGCCGATGACGGCCTGGTTCATCACAGTGGCACCCATACCGATCAAACAATCGTCTTCAATGGTGCAGCCATGGAGACAGCATTGATGGCCGATGGTGACACCGTTCCCCACCGTTAAAGGGATACCCTCATCCGCATGGCACATGGAAAGGTCCTGGACATTTGTCCTTTCACCGATGGTGATTGTGGCTGTATCCCCCCGGATAACCGTTTGAAACCAAACGGAAGCGTCCTGGGCGATATGCACATCACCAATAATTTGGGCCGTTGGTGCAATAAATACGGAATCATGAATTTTGGGCTGGATATTTTTGTATGCGTACAACGTCATTTTATCTCTCCTTATAATCATTTTATTGAATTTGTGCTGTTCAGGGTTTATGTTTTATAATTTATTACAATAATACCTGCCGTTTCAAAAGTACAACCCGGAAAAGGAAAAACTATTTGTAAAAAATAAAGGACAGATCCCATGGAACATAAAAACAAAATAGAAGACCCGGTCAACCAATTTTTGTCTGATGCCCGGTCCTGGGCCCAAACCCATGATATTGACATGCTGGTTTTCGGCAACCAAGCGGCAGACCTGGATTCCGTGGTATCTGCCATTGGTCTTGCCTGGGTGCTGGGAAACCGCAAAAAACATTGTACGACATTGCCCTTGATTCCTATTAAAAGAGACGATTTCCGC
>DATFIL010000486.1:0-5481 GCA_035270145.1 Desulfobacter sp.
AAGGTGTTTATCAAGCCTGAATAGTAACATCTATGTGCCCGTCTGTAACTGTAAAACGCCAAAGGTGGGCTGGATAAGCATATTCGGACCTGCCTTTGGCTTTATTAAATAGTACCTGAACGAAAAAACCGTATTTGGACGTAAAGTTACCCAGATGCAAGGCGCCGCACATGGGTGACTTTGCCTTCAAACACGATATTTTTAAAGATTACCAGCCAATGGTCAGATAATCATGCATGGAGTTGGCCGCAGCACGGCCTGCACCCATGGCAAGGATGACCGTGGCAGCACCGGTAACGATGTCGCCGCCGGCCCAGACCGCTTTTTTGGAGGTTTTTCCGGTGACGGGGTCTGCAATAATATTTCCCCATTTGTTCAAATTCAAGTTCGGGGTGGAGTTGGTGAGCAGCGGGTTCGCGTTGGATCCCACAGACACGACAACCAGATCACAATCTATTTTGAATTCGCTGCCTTCAACGGGCATGGGCCGACGCCGGCCGGAAGCATCAGCTTCGCCCAATTCCATTTTCAGACACTCCATACCGGTTAACCTTCCGTTTTCATTACCGAAGAACTGGGTGGGATTTGTCAGCAGGACAAATTCGATTCCTTCCTGTTCTGCATGGTGCAGTTCTTCGTTTCTTGCGGGCATCTCCTCCCTGGAGCGCCTGTAAACAACCTTGACGGAGTCTGCGCCTAAACGCATGGCTGTTCTGGCAGAGTCCATGGCCACGTTGCCGGCACCAAGAACCACGACATTTTTGCCCCGGACAATGGGAGTATCGTATTCAGGGAACAGATACCCTTTCATAAGATTGGTCCGGGTCAAGTACTCATTGGCAGAATAAATACCAATGAGGTTTTCGCCGGGCAGGTTCATGAATCTGGGAAGTCCCGCACCGACGCCAATGTAAGCGGCGTCATAGCCTTCGGCAAACAACTCGTCAACGGTGACGGTAGCACCAACAACAGTATTGCATTCAATGTTTGCCCCCATTTTTTCAAGGGTGGCCACTTCCGATGCCACAATATCCTTGGGCAGACGGAACTCCGGAATACCGTATACCAGAACACCGCCGGGTTTGTGAAATGCTTCAAAAATGGTGACATCATGGCCCTTGACCAAAAGATCGCCTGCAACGGTAAGCCCGGAGGGACCGGAACCGATAACCGCCACTGTTTTACCGGTTTTTTCAGCCACTGCAGGAACTTCACCAGTACCGTTTTTACGCTCCCAGTCCGCAGCAAAACGTTCCAGATATCCAATGGCAACGGGTTTGTCTTTTTTGCCGAGAATGCATCTGCCTTCGCACTGTTCTTCCTGGGGACAGACCCTGCCGCAGACTGCGGGAAGGGCATTGCGTTCCCAGAGTTTTTTGGTCGCAGCGGAAAAATTGCCATCGGCTATGTATTTTATAAATTCAGGAATGGCGACGGAAACCGGGCATCCCTCTACGCAGGCGGGTTTTTTGCACTGCAGGCAGCGTTTGGCTTCGGTTATTGCCATCTCTTCGGAAAGACCTAAGGGCACTTCCATAAAATTTCTGCGCCTGACGTCCGGGTCCTGTTCCGGCATCAGGACCCGGTCAACTTTTATCTTTTTTTCAGCCATTTATTCCTCCATATATCCCAGAAATGGGCGCATTAGTTTGCATTGCATTTGCATTTGTTGTAAGCATCCATGGACTGTTTCTCAGCTTCAGTATATGCTGCAAGTCGTTTGGCAAGTCCATCAAAATCAACTTGGTGACCGTCAAATTCAGGGCCGTCTACGCAAGCGAACTTTGTTTTCCCGTCCACGGATACCCGGCATCCGCCGCACATGCCCGTGCCGTCCACCATGATGGGGTTCAGGCTGACCATGGTCTTGACACCTTTTTCCTTGGTGATCAGACTGCAGAATTTCATCATGGGAATGGGACCAATGGCCACAACCAGGGCAATGTCCTCTTTTTCAATGGTCTCCTTAAGTATATCCGTAACAAATCCATGATGGCCCATGGAGCCGTCATCGGTACAGATATGCAGGGTATCGGAGGCTTCCCGCATCTTTTCTTCAAGGATGAGCAGATCGTAAGTCCTGGAACCCAGAATGGTTATGACCTCATTGCCGGCAGCCTTCAATGCCCGTGCGATGGGATGCAGTACGGCAATACCGGTGCCGCCGCCCACGCAGACGACTTTTCCTATCTTTTCAATATGGGTGGGCGCACCTAAAGGACCGATGAGCGCATAGTATTCTTCACCAACCTTAAGATCCCCGAACCGGGCCGTGGATTTGCCGACAACCATGTAAATGATGGTGATGGTGCCTTTTTCAGGATCCGTGTCCGCCATGGTCAGCGGGATGCGTTCGCCGGTCTCGTCCGCTTGAAGAATGACAAACTGGCCGGGTTTGGCTTTTCTGGATATGCGAGGCGCGTCTATTTCGTTGAGGATAATGGTTCCCTGGGCCAATTCCTCACGATGCACTATTTTTGCCATTATTATCTTCCTTATTTAGGTTTGAAATCAACTTAACATTATGATATCGAAGGCAAATGTCCTTATTAAATGCCATAACAGGTTATCTTATCGATCGCTTTGCCTAAAATCAAGTAGAAACCCGGTATTTACTTGTACATAATTACTTTAAATAAATAAAAAATATAAAAATTATGTTGCTTCAGAGACTCTTTTATTCAAAATAATCCGGCATGATGACATCCCCTACTTTTTCCTTCAGATCCAGAAGGCCCGACTTTTGTGCTGCCAGTATTTTAAACAGTTTTTCCGGAAGGTGTTCTTCATTTGTATATGCCTTTTGCTGAAGTTCAATGCGCTGGATGATTTTTACCGTGTGCAGGGCAAACTGCATATCATAAAGAGATCTGGGATAGTCCTTGTCAATGATTTGCTCGAACAGTTCAGCCAGGTCATTGTAGCAGGGCAGGTTGCCGATGGGGGTGGACAGGTATCCAACTTCGTTATGGGCATATCTTTCCAGCCAGGCCAGCCATACTTTGACATCCTGCTTCTCCCCGAGAAGCTTGTCTGAATCGCCGCCCCTGGCCCGGTGGGTTAGAAAATAATTCAGGCCTGCCATCACCGGCTTGAACGGTTCCTTGATCTTAGGGTTGTTGAAGAATTTAAACTGGGCATCCATGTAATCACCTAACGCGCCGGGGATAAAAGGGGCGTTGGCCCAGGGTGCGCGTTTAATGCCTTTGACCCCGACCTCTGTGGCCGTGCTCGCAGATACAATACAGGCGCCGATAACCACACCGGCATCCGGGGTCTTTGCCACCCACACCGGCGGCATGGTGTCTGCGTCCCTGCCTGAATATGTAAATATCCGTGTAACTACCCCTTCCGGATTGGTGGCTGCTTCAGGCGAGTAGTTTTCCAGATTTTTCGAGGCCATGGTACACCTGGAATTGGGATGGGATATGGGGATGGGCTCTGCCTTGTTATTGGTTTTTCCCTGGTGCCATTCTCCCTGGAAGTTGATTCCCGTCTCCGGGACAGGTTCCATATTGCCGACCCAGTGGGGTTTGAACTTTTTGTCAACAAGGACATTGGACCAGATTACTTCGCAGCCGGGCTGCCGCAGTACTTTCATCAATAAAGGATCACCTTCAACGTTTAAACCCTCCACAATGCCGAATATACCGTTTTCCGGGTTGATGGTGCGGATACTGCCGTCTTGGGCAATCCACATCTGGGCCAGGTCATCGCCTATAAATACATTGCCGGCCATGGCCGTGGTGGTTTTTCCGCATCCGGAAGGGGCTGCGCCTGCACACCAGGTCGTCCGGCCACCCGGTCCATTGATGCCGGTAATAAACATATGTTCGGACAACTCATTGCCCCGGTTCCGGTATACGGCTTTGTCCACGGCAAACCTGTGATTGCCCTTTTTAAGCAGCAGGGTGTTGCCGGCATAGGTGCATTTCCAGGCATATGTAGTTTGGTATTTTCGATCCATGAACACCCGGGCATGGGGAAGATCCTCGGTACGGTTTAGGCCTTCGGAGTGTACATTGGTGAAAAAATATCCCTTTTGTTCAACTTCGTGATCGAAATCATCAAAGGCGTTTCGATAAAGCAATTCTGCACTGTGGGATATATAGGCTGAGGATGTCAGCTCCAATGCCGGATTAGCTGCAGGGGAACCCACAGGCCCTCTCATGTAAAATCCAACAATCATGGTCAGGTTTTCCATGATGCCGGACATGTGGTTTTCAATTTCTTTTGCGGCTTTTTCCGGGGGCATGCGGTTGGCAAGGCTGGATACCAGATCCTCGGGTTCGGCAATGTAATAGGTGCGATCCACGATCCTGCCCTGCTCATCGGCCAGATCAAAATGAATGGTGTGCCCCGCCATGGCAAGGGCACGTTCCTCGCCCTTTTCAAGGGCAATTTTTCGGATGACATCCTTATCTTCTTCTGATCCTGTATTGATAAATACTTTTGACGGCCTGCAAAGGGCAATGGCGTTGGCGATACGGACCAGTACATCCGGGTGTTTGATCTTGGCAATTTTTGCTGATTGTATGCTGTCAAGTTTTGCGGCAAACAGATTTCGGGCCTGATCGGGAGAGCTGATTTTCCCAAGGGTATGTAAAGGGTCCATAGGTAATTAAGTCCAAGTATTTATAGGTTTTCAACGGTCAAGGGCTCGTTTTTACCACTTAATCTATGAAAATTAAATAAAATATTACAAATTGGTTAAAAAAAGAAAGTATGCCCGATCAGGGTTAAATTGTGATAAAACAGTCAGTATTGTATAATTCGGGTAACATTACAACAGCAGGAGGGCGTTGATGACACATATATTTGCAGATCTGCATAATCACACCACCGCATCTGACGGAGATTTTTCCCCGGGCGATCTTGTGGCTCTGGCCGCAGGTATGGGGATAAAGGTTTTAGGGGTGACCGACCATGATACGTTGGATGGACTTGAACCTGCACTGGCTGCAGGAACGTTACAGGGGGTAGATGTCTTCCCCGGTGTTGAGGTTTCGGTGCGCTTCAAACGGGAATTTTTCACGGGCACCCTGCACGTGCTGACCTATTTTTCAAGCGCACTGTTAAAAGATTCGGGGTTTGTCACGCGGTTTAAAACTCTACTGGCCCAAGGGCGGGGGCAGGGCCTGGTCCGGGCAAGAATTGAAAAGATCAACGAGGTGTTCGGGCCTGGCGGTGAATCGCCTTTATTGTCAAGGAATCTTGCCTTTGAAGATATTGCCGCATATTCGGACAATGCTTCCCGCCGCCATTTTGCCATGGCCCTGGACGAAAAATTGGGTATTTCCGATAAAGAGACCATTAACCGAATCATCGGCAATGACAGTCCCGCCTATCTGCCTTCAGGGGTAGACCTTGAACAGGTGAAAGGGTTTCTAAAAACTGAACCTGTGATTGCCGTGCTGGCCCACCCGGCTGCCGGTTCTTTTCCCGGAGAAGGGCATTACAAGGAGGTGCTGCCACCTGTGG
>DATFIL010000487.1:0-6950 GCA_035270145.1 Desulfobacter sp.
GAAGTTCTGGTTATCCTTAGAGAATACTATGCCAGCTTGACCGACAAGGTTGAAGTAAAACTGCAGAGCCATGCAGAAGGTTCCAAGATGTAAGTTAAGAATTTTTTTTAGCTGACATCCGTTTTGTGATGTAAATTAAAGTGGCCCTTTTCTTGATAGGAAAGGGCCGCTTTTTTGTTTGGCAATGGGAACATTTTGTTTAGCCGGGGATGGAGGAATAGAAAAAGGATCAATCTAAGTGCAAGTTTTTGCAGGTATTGGTATCACCGTCATTTGAGGGCAAGGCCTCATTAAATATTTCCAGCAGCTTGACGGTTTGTTTGGCCATCATGACGCAATTGCCGGAAATGGCATAGTACATGATGCTCAGCCGTGTTTTTGAGGACTCTTCCCTGATTCTGGCAATCTGATTGGCATTGTATTCATCCACAAGGTCCTTAAGATAGTGGAACCTTGCCGCGATGTGGTTGCAGTCCACAATATCCTTTTTATTGAATGCGATTTCCACCTGCTCAAGGATATAAAGAATTTCTGTTTTAATCTCCTTGAGTTCCTCAATCTGGGCCGGTAAAAGCCCCTTGTGCCGGTTGGCCACATGCCTGGAGGATCTGATCACGATGTCCCTGTATCCGTCGTTAAGTTTTTGAAGGCGCCTGATAATCTGGTAATAGTTGAACGACCCCTTGTGATCCCCACGCTGCAGGAGGCGTAATACTTTAAAAATATTTGCAATGATTATATTGCTGTGCACCTGGAACTGCTTGACCTTCCTGCGATGCGTCCTCAGGGTGTCCAAATCCTCTTGGAACAGCGCATCAAACGCAGTCCCTAGAGAGCGTCTTATGCCTTGAAGATGAAGGGCAATGTGGTCAAAAGTTGCTGAGACAGAAGACTGGAAATCTTCTACCTTTTCAAGATGGTAAATGGTGATCTCCTCTTTGGTCTTTTCATGGCCTTCATGGTACTTTTTATTTCTGTGGATCATTAAAAATACAAAAATTATCAGGCAGACCACGCCGTACATTTTGAAATGATAAATGATATTGGCGCTGATAAAGGAGACCACAAAGGCAATAAGGGCGGTCATAAACCAGCCACCGATCACTGTTAAAACGCCGGTAACACGGTATACGGCGCTTTCCCTGCCCCATGCCTGGTCGGAAAAGGAAGCGCCCATGGCGACCATAAATGTCACATAGGTGGTGGACAAAGGCAGTTTCAAGGATGTGGCCATGGAGACCACGGCAGAGGCCACCATTAGATTTACAGACGCACGCAGCAGATCAAAGGAGGGTTTTTTCATTCCCCCGGCATGGTTGTCTCCGGAAATCGGGCTGAGTCTTCTGGCCACAATCCTGCCGATGACGGGTGGTGCGATGGCTTTGATAGAGGTAAACAGGCTGTGGAACAGGTTGACAATGCGTCTGGAAAGCCAGACAGATTCAAACCGCTCCATGCCTTCATCCTGCTGGCCCAGGTTGATTTCTGTTTCGCTTACTGTTCTTGCCTTGCGTGATACCCACAAGGTTAGCACCATGATGGCACCTGCAATGAGCATAAGAACGGTCTGGGTGGGAACTTTTCCCGCCAGTGCCCCCATGGTGATGTTCAAGGGATCAGATGAGGTCAGAGCTGTTTTAAAGGCATTCCAGCCTGCCATGGGGACACCGATAAAATTGACAAGATCATTGGCGGCAAAGGCCATGGCCAGCGCAAACGTACCCACAAGGACAATGGGTTTAAGAATATTTATTTTGAATACGCTGATCATAATTTGAAGGATGATGGCTGAGATTACGAAAATACCGCCCATGATGGTAAACGAGTGGTTTTTTATCCATGTCACCATCTGTTCATCCATGAATGTGGCCCCTTTGGCCCCTTTTACAAGGATGAAAAAGGTAATGACGGTCAGGGCTACACCGCCCCATAGCGCACCGTAATACTTCAGCCGTTTTTCATAATTAAAGGTGAAAATAAGCCTGGATATAAATTGAACCAGTGCACCTGAGGCAAATGCCACGATAATGGATAATAATATCCCCAGGACGATTTTAATGGCTTTGGTTGAGTTAATATAATCCAAAAGCCCGAGGCCTGAATCGGCCTGGGCGGCAAGTTTTATCATGGACAGGGCCACGGCAGCCCCGAGCAATTCAAATACAATGGATACTGTCGTGGAGGTGGGCAGACCATGTGTGTTGAAAAGATCTAAAAGCAGGACATCCGTGAGCATGACTGCCAGAAAGATGATCAGAAGTTCGGGCATGGTAAAAAGCTCGGGATGAAAAATACCTTTCCGGGCAACCTCCATCATGCCCGCAGAAAAAGTAACGCCGGTCAGAATACCAATACTGGCAATCATCATGATTATTCTAAAGGGTGCTGCCTTGGATCCGATGGAGGAGTTTAAAAAATTAACCGCATCATTGGTGACCCCGACAATCAGATCAAAAATTGCAAACAGGATCAGCATCACTACAATGATCCAGCATATTTCAATGCTCATGATATTTTTATTTCCTTTGTGAACGTTGGAGATATATCAGAATTACAACCTAACATTATCCTCATTCTTTGCTAATATTTTGCTTCTTTATAAGGCTTTTGACCCTTTTTTGGCAAGGGGTTTATCAAATTGTAAGATGTTTAAGAACGGTTTTTCAGGGTTAAAATCATGTCATAAATCCTGGACTTCGGGCAGTTTGCAAGACTGGATATTTTTTTTGCAAGTTCACCGGTCCGCATATTTTGATTCAGGCCATCCATGATCATGGCTTCTATCTGTTCTAAAGACAGCTCGACCGGCTGTTCATCCACGCCTTTAATGAAAAGGACGCATTCGCCTTTGATGGTTTCTCTTGCCCCAAGGGTGGATAGAATCAGTGATAGGGGCCCACGGATAAACTCCTCATACTGCTTTGTCAATTCCCTGGCAAGACATGCCTGGCGGTCGCCAAATGCGGTTATTGCCGAAGATATCAGCCGAATAATGCGGCGGGGGGATTCATAATATATCAATGTGGCCTTGTGATGGCCGGCATCTTTAAGAAAGCTGTTCAGGCGCCCCTGTTTTTTAGGCGGAAAGCCCAGGAAAAGAAAGGTGTCGGTGGGCAGGCCGGCTGCGCTTAATCCGGTAATTGCGGCATTGCATCCGGGGATCGGCACAATGGGGATACCTTTTTCGCCGGCTTGGGAAACCAGACGGTAACCTGGATCTGAAATTAAAGGCGTGCCGGCATCGCTGATCAACGCGATTGTGGTTCCGTTTTCAAGCCGTTGGATCAGGTCCCGGGCTCTTTGGCTTTCATTATGCTCGTGGCAGGCAATTGTGGGGGTTGTGATGCCGTAATGATCTAATAATTTTTTTGAATGCCGGGTGTCTTCGGCTGCAATCAGGTCCACTTCCTTTAGAATGCGTACTGCCCGAAATGTCATATCCTCAAGGTTGCCTAAAGGCGTTGATACAATATAGAGGGTGCCGGACATGTTAACATCCTTGAAAGGCATTGGGGATTACAGTAATGTCACAGGCCGTGTGCGAACTGTCCTTGTATAACACTTCCACCACATCAAATCGGACCCGGGTATTGGTTATCTTATTTAGACTCAGGTAGTACTGGGCACCCATGATAATTTTTTTCTGCTTGGCAGCTGTTACACCTTCCCGGGGCAGGCCTTTTTTAAGGCCTGTCCGGGTTTTAACTTCAACAAAGCACAAGGTGTCATCGTCCTTGGCAATGATGTCGATTTCAAACTGTGGGGTTGAATAATTGGATGCCAGTACTTTATAGCCCCGGGACAAAAGAAACTGCCGGGCAGCCAGCTCTCCCTTTTTTCCAAGCTGTTTTCCCCCAAAGCTCATATATCCTTATACACCCTTGAAGCTTTTGCGATGAATCGGGCAGGGGCCATGGGTCAGGATCGCCTCTTTGTGGGCTTTGGTCGGATACCCCTTGTGGCGGCTAAAGCCGTACTTGGGATATTGTAAATCACAGTCTGCCATGATCCGGTCCCGGGTGACCTTGGCCAGGATAGAGGCTGCCGCAATGGACAGGCTTAACATATCGCCTTTAATGACGGAACGCTGGTCTATGGTGCAGTCTATGACAAATTTACCGTCAATAAGCAGATAATCCGGTGCAACATTTAAGGCTTCAACGGCCCGTTTCATGGAGCGCAGAGATGCCTGCAGGATATTGATTTGGTCAATTTCCTCATGGTCGGCCAAGCCAATACCAAAGGCAACGGCATGCTTTTGGATCACTGGAAAAAGCGCCGCTCTTTTTTTTTCGGAAAGCTTTTTAGAATCATTGATGCCGGGAACATCAAAATTTTCAGGCAGTATCACCGCCGCAGACACGACAGGGCCGGCAAGGGGTCCCCTGCCGGCCTCATCAACACCTGCAACCACTTTGTATCCGCTCAACATGGCCTGCTTTTCAAAGGTCAGCATGTCGGCTGGAGCTTTGCCGCGGGTATCAGGCAAAGCGTTTTTCTTTGATTCTTGCAGCTTTGCCGCGCAGATTTCTCAAATAGTAAAGTTTGGATCTTCTTACACGACCCCGGGTGACCACTTCAATTTTGTCAATGGCAGGAGAATACAGGGGGAAGATTCTTTCAACACCTACGCCGCCGGAAATTTTTCTAACGGTGAAGCGGGCACTGGAAAGGCCTTTGGTTTTTTTGATAACCACGCCCTGGAAAATCTGGATACGCTCCTTTTCACCTTCCCTGATTTTTACATGAACCTTTACGGTATCCCCGGAGTCGAAATCCGGGATATCAAGGCGCATCTGTTCTCTTTCAATTTTCTGGATTAGATTTGCTGTCATGTTTTGTTCCTTCTATTTTTTCAGCCGTTTATTAATCTGTCTAAATATATGGATGCTGCGGACCGGACGCTCAGGTGATTATATGATCCTGTCCCCTGTATGGGTTCGAGGATATGGTCACATTGATTGATCACTTCCGGTGCCAGGCCCCATGCCGTGCCAAACACAATCACATGGGGGGCATTACCCTTCAATTCCTGTCCAAGCCTTCTGCAACTGCGTGTGGGATCCTGGGTATTGGCACTGGTGGCTACCTTTACCACGGCCTGTCCCTGTTCGTTTTCTATATCATTGCATACTGCTTCAAATGTATCCGCCACCCTGACCCGTTCAAAGGCGGATTTTCGTGCCGGATTAACCGTTCCACCATGGCCATGGGTCCAGTGATCCATAATCTGGAAAGCCAGGGTTTTCTGGTCTTTATAAGGGGTGACCACATAATAAGCCTTTACCCCAAATGTCCGGCCTGCTCTGGCAATGTCATGCAGATCCATGTTGGTCAAGGCTGATCCCGTAATTTGCCCATTTTTATTGACCACCGGGTAATGGATCAATGCCAGGTAAAGCGGTGAATTCATTTATCATGCACTCATTTATAAATCAGGGCCTCAAGTTCCCGGCACCATTGCCCCAAAATTTTTTTTTCTTCGTTATCCGGCGTCCGGGTTTCAAACAGGTCCCGACGCTTGATGAAGGTTCGTTCCAGGGCCGAGCGCCTGCGCCACTGCCTGATCTTTTCATGGTTTCCGGACAAGAGCACTCCGGGTACGCCCATGTCCTCATATACCTCGGGACGGGTGTACTGGGCATATTCCAGCCGGTTGTCCATAAACGATTCACACTGGGAGGATTCATTGCTTCCCAACACCCCGGGGATCATTCTGGCAACGGCGTCAATCACTGCCATGGCAGCAATTTCTCCGCCGGTCATCACAAAATCCCCCACGCAGATCTCTTCATCCACCTGGCGGGCGTAGACCCGCTCGTCAATCCCCTCGTACCGGCCGCAGATCAGAATCAAATCCTGTCGGGCTGCGGCAAGTTCACAGGCCCGGGACTGGGTAAAGGGGTTGCCCTGGGGGCTTAAACACACCACCCAAGGGTCGCTTGACGTCTGTCTGGCAGAATCAATGGCTTTTTCCAAAGGCCCCGGCATCATTACCATGCCGCTTCCTCCGCCGTAGGGGCGGTCATCCACGCTGTTATGCCGATCCGAAGCAAAATCCCGGATATTGATGCTGTCAGCGCTGATAACCTTCCGGTTCAAAGCCCTGGCCATCATGCCGTTGGCAAAAAAGGCCTCCAGAAATTCCGGAAACAGTGTCAGTACGGTAAACTTCATGGCCAAAATCAGTCCGTGATAAACCCTTCGGGCAGCTCGGCTGTAATCACACCGGTGTCAAGGTTTACATCCTTGACAAACACTGCATTCATAGGGATCAGCACTTCCTGTTTGCCCTGGGGCGTTTTATCCGTAACAACCAGGATATCATCTGCGCCTGTGGGAAAAATCTGTGCTACTTTTCCAAGTTCCCCGTCACTGGTATCCACAACCGTCAATCCGATCAAATCCTGCCAGTACCAGGTCTCTTCATCCAGATCCGGCAGGTTGTTTTTATCAACCAGGATAAGTTTTCCCACAAGGGCTTCCGAGGCTTCCCGGGTAGTGACCCCTTCAAGGGTTAAAAGCACCCCTTTTTTATACATGCCGGTTCGGTTTATTATATATTCCCGGCCGGGATCCAGGGGCTCGTCCTCATTTTTGAGCATCACGGCAAGCCCTTGGGTAAAGGTATCGGGCGATTGGGCCCAGGACCATACTTTCAGGTTTCCCCCAAGGCCGTGAACGCCCGTGACTTTGCCAATGGTCAGCCAGGTGTCCGAAAATTCCATGGAACTACTCGATGATTTCCAGTACCGTGCGTTTTTTCATTTTTGTGGCCGCGGCACTCAGGATTGTTCGCATGGCCCTGGCTGATCTGCCCTGTTTACCGATAACCTTGCCCAGGTCTTCCTTTGCCACCTTGAGTTCAAGCACGGACGTCTGGTCACCTGTCACTTCAGATACCTGAACCTCATCGGGATTGTCTACCAATGCCTTTGCTAAATACTCAA
>DATFIL010000488.1:0-8043 GCA_035270145.1 Desulfobacter sp.
CCTATTGCTGGGAATGTCACACTAACCCCAAGGAGATTGAATGATGATAAAGAGCAGAAGAAGCTTTCTTAAAGTAGCGGGTATTGCTGCCATCGGAATGGGTGCTGCTCCGGTAATGAATCTTGCCGCATCAGAATCCCAAGGCATCGCCCTACCGAAAATGGAAAAAAACGAAGAGGCCCTGCATGCCAAACGATGGGGGATGCTCATTGACACCTCCAAGCTGACCGAAGACGTTGTTGAGGCGATTAAAGACGCTTGTCATAATTCCCATAACGTACCTGATTTTACCATTGAACCGGACGCCGAAAAATATTCCGGCACCCGCCCGGTCAGGGAAGGACAGGAAATTAAATGGATCTGGGACGAACATTTCCACAATGCTTTTCCGGATAAGGAAGATGAATTTCTGGCTGAAAAATTCCATGATCTTCCCTTCCTTGTAACGTGCAACCATTGTAAAAACCCGCCTTGTGTCCAGGCATGTCCCACCCAGGCAACGTTCAAACGGGAAGACGGCATCGTTATTATGGACTATCACCGCTGCATCGGCTGCCGGTTCTGCATGGCTGCCTGTCCATACGGTTCAAGAAATTTCAACTTCAGAGATCCGCGTCCCTTCATTGAAGAGACAGACCCGGATTTCCCTACCCGTACCAAGGGTGTGGTTGA
This sequence comes from Desulfobacter sp., assembly GCA_035270145.1. GTDB lineage: Bacteria > Desulfobacterota > Desulfobacteria > Desulfobacterales > Desulfobacteraceae > Desulfobacter. The sequence goes on from DATFIL010000488.1 coordinate 673, forward strand.
AAAATGCAACCTGTGCGCCGAACGTCTGGCCAAAGGTGAGCAACCCCATTGTGTGGAAGCAAGCGAAGGCGCCATCGTCGTCGGAGACCTGGAAGATCCTGAATCTGAAATCAGACATCTTCTGGCCGAACATTATACAATCAGACGTAAACAATCCCTGGGTACCGAACCCAGTGTTTACTACATCGTTTAAGAGAGGCGACTATGCTTGAGATAGCTATTCAAGGAAGTAAAAAATATTGGTTGTGGATTGGCCTTTTGCTCGCTGTCATGGGTGTAGGCGCCATTGCCTACGTTGATCAGTTCCTGAACGGTCTACAGATCACGGGCATGAGCCGGGACGTCTCCTGGGGATTTTACATCGCTAATTTCACCTTTCTTGTGGGTGTTGCCGCAGGTGGTGTTATGGTGGTTATTCCCTTTTATCTGCATGATTATGAACGGTTCCACAGAATCACGATTTTAGGTGAATTCCTGGCAGTTGCCTGCCTGATCATGTGCCTGCTGTTCATTATTGTGGATTTAGGCCAACCCACTCGTATGCTGAATGTGCTCTTGTACCCCACCCCCCACTCCATGCTCTTTTATGACATGATTGTTCTCAACGGGTATCTGTTTTTGAACATTGTTGTGGGCTGGAAAGTGCTTGAAGCTGAAAGAAACCAGATAGAACCGGTGTGGTGGACAAAACCCCTTGTGTATATCTCCATCCCCTTTGCCATCGGCATCCATACAGTAACCGCATACCTGTATTGCGGTCTGCCCGGTCGCGGGTTCTGGCTGACGGCCATTTTGGCCCCCAGATTTCTGGCATCTGCGTTTGCTGCAGGTCCTGCGTTTCTGATCATCCTTTGTTACATTATCAGAAAATTCACCAAATTTGATCCAGGCTGGGAAGCCATGCAGACCCTGGCAAAAATTGTCTGCTACGCCATCATTGCCAACCTGTTCTTCTTTGCTTGTGAAGTTTTCGTGGTTTACTACTCCGGCATCCCCGGTCATTTGTCCCATATGAAGTACCTGCTGTTCGGTCTGCACGGCCACAACATGATGGTACCCTGGATGTGGAGCGCCCTTATTCTGATGGGTTTAGGCGCCATATTCCTGCTGATTCCCAAACTGAGAAACAATCACGTCCTGCTGCCTGTTACCTGCGCCATGATATTTTTCGGTGCCTGGATCGACAAGGCACTTGGCATGATCGCCGGTGGTTTTGTTCCTTCTCCGCTGCATCACGTGAATGAATATGCCCCCACACTCCAGGAAGGGATCATTGCCCTAGGTGTATACGGCGCAGGCTTTTTTGTACTGACCATCCTGTACAAACTTGCCACCACAGTTAAAGAAGAGGTTCGCGGATAGTTTAGAAACCTTTATCTGCGATATTTAGCTGATATTCTAAAGGGGGGCTTTTTTCATAAAAGCCCCCCTTTTTTGTTTTACCATGAAGGACATGAAGCGCATGAAGAATAGATACTCCAAAAGACCCCTTCATGTCCTTCATGCGCTTGTATGGTTGTAATTTTGAAGTATATTAACTTTATGACATTGATTCCGGAATCCTTTGTGGAAGATCTGAAAAACAAAATTCTTGCAGCCCTTTTTTCAAAAAATACAGGTCAGCTCAAAATTTTAATTGGTTATGCCACGGATACGGCAAAAAATCCGGAGATCGGCGAAACGGATGAAAAGTATTTGCGCCAGGCGCTGACCGCCCTTATCCGGCACAAACATCTGCTTGATAAGGCAACTGGTTTAAAGCAACAGACAAAACATCTTAAAAATTTGCTTGCAGATAAAGTCCGTCAGGCTGATCCCGGCCACATGGAATATGAAACGTGGGAAAAAGGCCTGGATCTTGCCCCCTGGCAGCGTCCTTACATATTCAGCGAAGCCATTACTTTTCAGATGACTTCGGGCTGCTCCAATTTCTGCCGTCGGTGCAATGAGTGGGCTTTGCCAAAAGTCCGGGAGCATTTCAGCTTCGCTGCCGTGAATAGATTTATTGATACATTTCTGACACATGGGAACAGAGACTTAGCCCTCTACGGCGGATCAGATCCCCTGGACTGGTGTGATTTTCCCCATGACATCACCCATGTGCTGAACCCTCTTGGAAAGCGCTGCCAATTCAGTCTACTGACTAAAATACCAAGGGGGAAAGGCGACCTTGCAAAAGCCCTTATAAAGGCCGGCATCCCCATGTCAGTCAGCCTGACCGACCGCAACCGGGACAGGATACGAAAACTTGAAGAACAGATGGGACAAGCTTTTACCAAACAGCATGCCACTGCTGATCTTTTGATCCCGGCCGGTCTGGATGAAGACTTTTCCACGGTCAAGCCCTCCATTACAGACAGCTACGGCACTGAAATCTCCCTGGACGGATGTTTTGCCGTCATTCCGGCATTTACCAGTGCGCTGCACCCCTTTGGCCATAAAAAAATCAGGATCACGGCTAAAACCACATTTATCCCCAGAAAAAAAATCGGCCGCCCTGCCCTTTTAGTGGATTATTTCAAACCCCTTAAAGTCTTCACTGAACAGGGTCCGTCCATTTTACCAGGGCTTTTGGATGTACAGGTGGAAAACATCCTCTTTGATAACGGCCGGGATGAACTGACCCCACCGGGCATGAGAAGCATCAGGGAATATTTTGATGTTTTTTCAGACAGAGCCCGCCTCAAAAGAAAAAGCCTGACCCCTTCGGTGGTCAAACGGATAAAAAACAAATATCTGCACGCTAGCGCTTTCCGTGATCTTTGCCCAGAAAAGCGGACAGCCATGAAAAACGAAATCCTTGACCATGTCCGCTTTACAAGAAAAGATATCGTTACGCAGGCAAGGACCTGCAGTATATCTTTTTTACTTGCCGCCATTCATGACTATATTCAGAACCAGCCTATAAAATGCCGAATTATCCGGCATCTGACCCAGCACGAGTATATGCAGCTTACAGAACGGTTCCAAAACGTTAACCCAGCCCCCATTGCAGAAAGGCTTGAAAACCCGGACACGGACCCATGGCTTTTGTTCAGGTATTATGCCTTAACCCTGGTTCATAATGGTCCCACAAAGCAGGTAGAGGCGTTTATCCAGACCTGTCCCGCAGTATTTCACCCGGAAAAAGACCGGTTTGTTCCGGCAGATTCAGGTCAATGCTCAAAATAATGTTAATGATTTCATCATTAAATTATTAAATTTAGAATTGCTTTAAAACCCAAAGTAAGCTTGCTTTAAAGAAAAAATGGAGATATTCTAACAGTCAAGATGTCTCTTTTGATAATGGTTAATTTGTATTGACCGTTGTAGATTTAACGTTGGTTTGGAGTTCATTAGTATTATTAGCGAAGGAGGTTTGCTGTGGAATCGATCATCGTAAAAGATTTAATGGTACCCCTTGATGAGTATGCAACTGTTTTTGAAGACGCCACGCTCTCGGATGCTATTTCAGCCCTTGAAGAGACCCAGGCTCAATTTGACCAAAGTAAATACATGCACCGTGCGATCCTGGTGCTTGAAAAACAAACCGGAAAAGTTATGGGTAAGCTAAGCCAGCTTGATGTTATCCGATCTCTGGAGCCTAACTATGACAATATAGGCCAAAAAGACTCTCTGTCACGCCTTAACCTGACCAGGTTTGGATTCAGCGCCCAGTTCATGGAGTCCATGATGAAGCAATATAACCTGTGGGATGAACCATTAGACTCTATTTGCCGTAAAGCCAGAAGAAAAAAAGTAAAAGATATCATGTATACGCCGTCAGACGGAGAATACGTCCAGGAGTCCTACCCGTTGAATAAAGCAATTCACCAGCTGATTATGGGACACCATCAGTCCTTGATTGTGACCCGGGGCGAAGAAATCGTTGGGATACTTAGATTGACAGATGTGTTTATGAAACTCTGTGCCTCGTTAAAATCACAAGACGCTTCTAACACGAAGGATGCCGAAATATAGAGACTGTGCTATAGTGCCGGTCACATGACCTAACACTTATTTCAAGACTTTCATCATATATTTACACTCGATGATCAAGTTACAGTGGCTTAAGTCTGGATTTTGGTATCAAGTCATATGACCGGCACTATAATTCCGCAAGCTCAAGATCAGTGTGAACACGATCCGAATAATTATTAAACAGAAAAGTAATTCGGGAACAGCTTACCGTGATAAGTATTTAAATGCATGAAAAATATTTTAAACCAGTTTATATAATCAACCAGGAATTTTGCTATGTCAGTTGAAGAAAATGTCTGCCCCAAATGTAATTCACCTTATGCCTATCCTGATGGCATGTTGTGGATATGCCCGGAATGTGCTCATGAATGGACACCGGATCAGGCGTCGGAGACCCTCTCGGAAGATGCCCCACGATTTCTTGATGCCAATGGCAATCCTTTGCAGGATGGCGATACGGTGACCACCATCAAAGATCTTAAAGCCGGGAAGGACACAATGAAATTGGGCACCAAGGTTAAAAACATCAAACTCCTTGATGACCCGGTAAATGGCCACGATATTTCCTGTAAGATCCCAGGGTTTGGCGCCATGTACCTTAAATGCTCTGTTGTTAAAAAAGCGTAGCAAAAAAAATCAAAAATGCCGGAAATACCATTTAAGCCGGATCTTCAAACGATAAACAGGATTAAAACCACTATGATCGGTTCATATGAATTCTAAATTTTAGGGTGATCCTGTCTATAATGCCGAATTGTCGGTTATAATTCAAAAAGCCCGATTCCTTGCCCTTTCTCGAACCGTAGATGAAAATCAAAAATTTATTGACAATACAGGCAAATAGTTATAGTATGCAGAGTTTTTTTAGGTACCCGATATATGATGTCAGATTTGTAAGGAGATAAACCCATGTATGCAGTAATCAGAACCGGGGGCAAACAATACAAGGTCTACGAAGATCAAGTTTTAAAAGTTGAAAAACTTGAGGGTAGTGAAGGATCGGAAATTGAACTTAATGATGTCCTTTTATACTCCGATGGTGAGACCGTAACCTTAGGCGCGCCCCAGATCGAGAATGCAAGCGTCAAAGCTTTTATTGTGGAACAGGGCCGGAGCAAAAAGCAGCTTGTATTCAAATACAAACGGCGCAAAGGCTATCGAAAAATGAAGGGGCACAGACAGCACTACACTGAAATCAAGATTAATTCCATTTCAGCTTAATTGTTTGTCCTTAAGGTATAAATTTGTAACCTGTTAATGAAAGAGAGCGAAACATGTCACATAAAAAAGCAGCAGGTAGTTCAAAAAACGGTCGTGATTCAAACGCCCAACGGCGGGGTGTGAAAAGATTCGGCGGAGAGCAAGTCACCGCCGGGAATATCATTATCAGGCAGTGCGGCACCAAAATTCATCCCGGCAACAATGTCGGCATGGGTAAAGACTTTACCATTTTTGCCAAAATGGACGGTGTCGTGACCTTTGAAAGAAAAGGTCGTAACAGAAAAAAAGTCAGTGTTTATGACGCGTGAGATTTGTTGATGAAGCCATTGTCACGATCAGGTCCGGAAACGGCGGTGCAGGGTGCGTCAGTTTCCGGCGTGAGCGTTTCATTGAAAAAGGCGGGCCTGACGGCGGAGACGGCGGCGATGGGGGGGATGTCATCCTCCGGGTGGATACTTCAAAACGGACCCTGTATGAATATCGCCGCCAAAAACGCTTGAGTGCAAAGAACGGATCTCCCGGCCTCGGTCGGCAGAAGCATGGCAAAAACGGCAGCCACTGTTATCTATCACTTCCACCGGGTACCATTGTCTTGGATGCCCAAACGTCACAGGTTCTTGCAGACCTCACCGATCCTGACAAAGAAATAGTTTTGGCCCAGGGCGGCAAAGGTGGACGAGGCAATAAGCGGTTTGCCACATCCACCAACAGGGTGCCCAGATTTGCCCAGCCCGGAATTGTGGGCGTTGAGATGAAACTTCGCCTGGAACTCAAACTCATGGCAGATGTAGGGCTTGTGGGCCTGCCCAATGCAGGCAAGTCCACGTTGATTTCGGCCATGTCTGCGGCCCGCCCTAAAATTGCAGACTATCCCTTTACCACACTGACCCCCACCATCGGTATGGTGGAAGCGTCCTTTGGCGAACCCTTTGCCGTGGCCGATATTCCCGGGCTGATCGAAGGTGCCCATGAAGGGGTGGGACTTGGGATAAAATTTCTTAAACATATTGAACGTACCGGTATTCTGGTGCATCTTATTGATTCCGGCGACATTGATCCGGAAAATCCGTTGGCACAGTTTCAGCTAATAAATAATGAACTGTCAATGCACAGCGATACCCTGGCAAACAAAACCCAGGTTGTGGTGCTCAACAAAATTGATCTTACGGGCACAAAAAACCGGGTTGAGGCCTTTAAAAACGCTTTGCCTGATCAGACTATTTTTACCATTTCCGCAGCCACGGGTAAGGGCGTTAAACCTTTGATCAAACACCTGGCTCAATTGCTTCAAGGGGCAGCACCTGAAGACAAGGAATAGTGCCGGGCAACGTTTAACGGACACAGCCAAGATGAATGCAGGACTTTTCGGCGGCACATTCAATCCGATTCACAACGGCCATTTAGGCATTATTCAATATGTTAAGGCACATTACGCCTTTGACACAATCATCATTTACCCGTCAGCCCTGCCCCCCCACAAACCGAACCTGAATCTGGCGTCCGCCCAGGATCGGCTTACCATGGTAAAACGTGCCGTAAAAAATATAGATGGATTTCAGGTATCGGACATTGAACTGCGGCGCAAAGGCCCGTCATTTACCATTGATACCATATCCCAGTTCAAAACCATCTTTGGCAGCCACACCCGTTTTCATTTGCTTTTAGGCTCTGATGCGTTTTTTGACACGCCCTCTTGGAAACAGGCCGGTCATATTTTTGGCGCCTTGCCCGTGATCGTGATGCAGCGCGGTGAAAAAACCGGCATGGCAACGTTTGCATCCTTTATTGACGAACACGTTTCAAAAGGCTACAAGCTTAAGAACGATAACATATTTGTCCATGACCGGCTCTTTCCCATCCGCATCTGCAATGTTCCAAGAATTGATATTTCATCGACACAGATACGGAACCGAATCAAATCCGGCAAATCTATCTCAGGACTTGTACCTGAAGATGTTGAGACTTTTATCAGAACAAAGGATTTATATAAATGATCGCCCTCGAAGAGGAATATACCCCCTATCTTGCTCCGATATTTGACCGAAAACCCAAAAACGTAACTGCACTGATGGTCAGTGAACTCACCTCTTACACAGACATGATCGTCATTGTGGAGGCCGGATCAAGCAGGCAGGTAACCTCCCTTTCCGAACATATTATAAAATCCCTTAAGGATGCAAAAATAAAGGC
>DATFIL010000489.1:0-2318 GCA_035270145.1 Desulfobacter sp.
GCAAGGTAAAAGCCTTTTAATTGTAAATCCTGATTATGGCCCCAGGATTAGATTGACCACCGTTCTTACCGACGCTTATTTTGAGCCGGATTCGCCGATTAAAAACAGATGTGGAAAATGTAATCAATGCAAAGATCATTGTCCGGCTGGCGCAATCCTTGGCGCAAATACCCATAGCCATTACTCAAGCAGATCAGAAGCAATTGATCTCAAAAAATGTCTATATCAACTGCACGATGTATTTGGTGAGATTCCCAATATTGCACCACGTATCTGTGGGATCTGCATTAAAGTATGCCCATGGGGGAAGAAAACTTCGGTTAATCAGAAGAAAAATTAGGCCCATGGACCTAAATGTAAAAAATAGTTTGACAAAAAATCTGTTCTTTATATTATAAAAGAAAATATGAGATAAAAATCATGGCAAATTTTTGGGCGATCCATTCGGTCGGCGACTCGTTGATCAATTTCCTGCGAAATACTTATCCGGAGCCGTTGCGGAGCGATCATCCCTGCGAGTTCAGGTTGATTTCAAGTTCGGATCTGGCTGAAGACCAGGATATGGGGACGGCAGTGACCCTTTACCTATACCGGGTTGAAATTGATGAACATCAGCGACAACGCCCCCAACCGGGCAATTCCCTTCATCCCTTGTCGCTTTCCCTGTATTACCTGATGATCATCTGGGCGGATTCGGCTTTGGCGGAACACGTCATTACGGCCTGGGTCATGTCACAACTGCATCAACACCCGATTCTTGACAATTCAATTCTTTCCAATTCAGGCAACTGGGCCCCCGGGGATCAGGTATCGGTGCTTCCCGTTGAAATGAAAAATGAAGACTTGATGCGGTTGTGGGATGCATTGACGCCCACCTACAGACTTTCACTGCCCTATATGGTTCGTGTGATCCACATTGATCCGGAGGAAATCGAAGATAGCCTGCCGGTTGTAGCCAGACGTTTTTACCATGGAGAGGTCATGGTTGAAGATGAGACAGATTAAACTTAAGGAAACAATTGACCGCCGCGCTCTGGGGGCATTACGGTTCATGGACCATACCACCGGAACCCCGGTGGAAAGAGCCATGCGTGTTTTCGCGGACGGGTTAAAATTTTACCCCAACCGCTCTCATCTTTATGTAATTTCCCATGCCCGGGGACTTGAATCCCATTTAACCGCCTTTGAAAGCCCCCCGGACGCATCAGATCCCAATGAACCGGATATCGGTTCACAGCAGTTCGATGTGACGATCCGGGATCCCCTGGGGAAATACCTGACCCGTTCGGTTCAGCTGCAACTGCCCCTAAGCCCTGATCGCGGGGAAGACGATCATATTTTTAAACCCATTGAGGTCCCGTTGTTTCCTTCTCCAATCTTCGAGTTAAATCCCAATTGGAGCATTATCCGCGCCTCTGTGTTTGCTCTGCCGGATATCAATAACGAAAACCCAACCCCGGTGCCGAGCGCATTATTCCGAATTTTAAACGCCTCAGATGAAGTCATTGCCGGCGGGATGAGTGATAAAAGGGGAGAAGCCGTTATTATTGTTCCAGGTATTCCTGTCAGTGACTTTGCCCGTGAAAACGACCCGGAAACGGATGATCCAGATCTTGATGGAGATGACGTGGAAACAGAGAACTCGGACGTTGATGATGAAGACCTTGAGTCTGATAATTTGGCTTACCTGGCTGCGGGTTCAGTGGTTGAAAAGGAAACGCCGGTCAAACTGACGGTCGTTGTGGCCCCTGATGCACCGTGGCCGGTTGATCCGGAAAAGATGGAAAAAAATATTGAGGATTGGCAGAAGCACTTCAGAAGTGACATGGATGCTGAGCTCATCAATGAATTGGACTTGAAACTTAAAACAGGAAAGACTCAATCCATCAAATTATTTATAGACTTAACATAAGATTAGGGCCACGGCCCTTAAATTTAAGGAGGGAGAATGCATCATGCCTGAATACCTAGCACCTGGTGTGTATGTTGAAGAGGTCAGTTTCAGATCCAAATCCATTGAGGGCGTCGGTACGAGCACCTGCGGTTTTGTGGGGCCAACACGCAAAGGACCCTACAATGCCACCCCGGAACTGATCACCAGTTTCGGGGAATATCAGCGGGTGTACGGCGGTTTTACCGACCTGAACTTTAATGGAAGTTCAGTTACAAATCATATGACCCACGCGGTGCGCGCGTTTTTTGACAATGGGGGACGGCGGCTTTACATTTCCCGCACCTATGTACCCATGGAAGTAGCTGATGTGGCGGTACCGGGTTTTTCCCATCGCGATATCGGCGGAAATGTGGCGCGAATCCAA
>DATFIL010000490.1:0-8561 GCA_035270145.1 Desulfobacter sp.
CCGTCACGTTCGGGTTTAAACGTTCTGTAGTTAATGGTCTCGGGTTTTTTTATTTCGCCGTAGGACCATTCCCGAATCTGATCAGATGATGCAAGGCTAATCTGAACGCCCTGGTAACTTTGGGGATCCTTGGGTTTTGCGAAGAAATCATAAATATTATCCAATGTCTTCTCCTTATTTGCTACCTTCTATAAGATTCATATCCAGCCCCAGAGCATTAAGCTCTTTAATCAGAACCCTGAAGGATTCAGGCATTCCAGGTTCCAGGACATTCTGGCCTTTAACAATTTTTTCATACATACGGGTCCGGCCGGTCATGTCATCAGATTTCACCGTAAGAAATTCCTGGAGCGCATGGGCAGCACCATAAGCTTCCATGGCCCAGACCTCCATTTCCCCAAGACGCTGGCCGCCGAACTGCGCCTTACCACCAAGGGGCTGCTGGGTAACAAGAGAGTACGGTCCAATAGATCTTGCATGCAGCTTGTCATCAACCAGATGGTGAAGCTTAAGCATATACATGGTTCCCACAGTAACCGGCTTATCAAAGGGCATGCCGGTTCGCCCATCATAAAGGATGGACTGACCTGAGGTGTCACTGTCGGACAGACCAATTAATTCCTTGATCTCTTCCTCTGAGGCACCGTCAAATACAGGTGTAGCGGTATGAACCCCATTTTTATAACGGGAGATGAACTCCAAAAAATTTTCATCATCCATGGCATCAATATCCCGGACAATGACATCATCCACCTGCCCTTCCGTTTGTTTCCGGGTCAAAGAGAATATTTGTTTGGCTTTGTCCCGCAACGCATCCAGCCGTTTTTCCTCCAGCATTTCGTCAATTTGCTGCCCCAGGGCATAGGCAGCCCGGCCCAGATGAATCTCAAGAATCTGGCCCACATTCATACGGGACGGCACGCCCAGGGGATTAAGCACCATATCAACAGGCCGGCCGTCTTCAAAATAAGGCAGATCCTCAACCCGAAGGATTCTTGATACAACACCCTTGTTCCCGTGTCGGCCTGCCATTTTATCCCCCACGGACAGCACCCGTAACATGGCAACAGAAATTTTAATAAGCTTGAGAACCCCCGGCGGAAGGTCGTCACCCTTTTCAAATCTGGAGACCTGACGGTTGAAATGATCCCGGGCCTGTTTTATCTGCTCCTGGGCCTGTTCAAGGATGACCTGAACCTTTTCGGTCAATACGGCATCTTCAACCGCAACATTTACCAGTACAGACACAGGTACTTTCTCAAAAATACCAGGGATCACTTTGGTTCCGGCCTTAACCAGAACTTTGCCGTTTCGTTCCAAATCATTGAGCAGTGCGTGAGCGTCAAGTACGGATTCAACTTTCTGTCGACCGACATCGGAAATAATTTTTATCTCATCATCACGGTCTTTTTCAAAACGCTCGATCTCTTCATCTTCGATCTGGCGTGTTCTGTCATCCTTTGGCAGACCGCGGCGTGAAAAGACCTTGGCATCAATCACCTTTCCATGAACACCCGGGGGAACACAAAGTGATGTATCTTTTACATCACCGGCTTTTTCACCAAAAATAGCGCGCAACAATTTTTCTTCAGGAGAGAGTTGAGTTTCGCCTTTGGGCGTAATTTTCCCCACCAAAATATCACCCGGTTTGACCTCGGCGCCCAGACGGATAATGCCACTGTCATCCAAATTTTTCAAAGCATCTTCACCCACATTGGGAATGTCCCTGGTGATCTCTTCCTTACCAAGCTTGGTATCCCTGGCCAGAACCTCAAACGCCTCGACATGAACGGAAGTGTACACACCATCCCTGACCAGACGTTCGGATACCAATATGGAATCCTCATAATTATACCCATCCCAGGGCATGAAGGCCACGGTCACATTTTTTCCAAGCGCCAGTTCCCCCAGTTCCGTGGACGGCCCATCAGCAATAACCTGCCCTTTTTTAACCCACTCATTTTTCTTCACAATGGGCCTATGATTAAAGCAGGTGTTCTGGTTGGAACGAACAAACTTGATACAGTTATAAATGGAAACAGCCTTATTAAATTTTGGATCGTCATTGTCATCATTTTTAACAACAATACGCTTTGAATCCACATCAACCACCACCCCGTCGCACTCAGCAACAATGGTAACCCCGGAATCCCTGGCAACAACCGCTTCCATACCGGTACCCACTAAAGGGGCTTCGCTACGTATCAACGGCACGGCCTGGCGTTGCATGTTGGAACCCATAAGCGCCCTGTTGGCGTCATCATTTTCAAGAAAAGGGATCAGGGATGCGGAAACGGATACCAGCTGGTTCGGCGACACGTCCATAAACTTTATATCTTCGGGTGTCACCATCTCAAATTCCCCGGCCACCCGTGCCGATACCGTAGAATCGACAAAATTTCCATCGGCATCCAAAACAGCATTGGCCTGAGCAATGGGGTGTTCCCTTTCTTCAAATGCACTTAAATGCTGAATTGTTTTGCTGGCATTTCCTTCATTTACGATCCTGAATGGCGTTTCAATAAAGCCAAAATCATTTACCCGGGCATAGGTACACAGGGAAACAATCAAACCGATGTTGGGCCCCTCCGGGGTCTCGATGGGGCAAATACGACCATAATGGGACGGATGAACGTCTCGAACCTCAAACCCTGCACGCTCACGGGTCAATCCACCAGGCCCCAAAGCTGAAAGGCGCCGCTTATGGGTAGTTTCAGACAACGGATTGGTCTGGTCCATAAACTGGGATAACTGTGACGTGCCGAAAAATTCACGAACAACCGCAGACACAGGCTTGGGGTTAATAAGGTCGTGGGGCATCATGGCATCCACTTCCTGCATGCTCATCTTTTCCTTGATGGCCCGCTCCATGCGGACAAGACCGATGCGGTAATGGTTTTCCAGAAGTTCACCCACAGCCCTGACGCGCCGATTGCCCAAGTGGTCAATATCATCCACTTTCCCCTGGGTATCTTTGAGCTCAATCAGCGTAGCCGCGGTAAGCAACACATCTTCTTTTCTCAGGGTTTTTACGTCAATTTTCGTATTCACCCCGAGGCGATGATTCATTTTAAGACGTCCCACTTTGGACAAATCGTAATATGCCTGGCGGAAAAACAGATGATCAATAAAATCCTGGGCCACCTCAATGGTAGCAGGATTGCCGGGTCGAAGCCTGCGGTAAATATCCATTAAGGCCTCTTCCTTGGATTCAATTTTGTCTGAAACCAGGGTTTTACGCATACAATCTGAACTGCGGGGATTTACATAAAGAATTTCAAAGGCATCAATTTCCTTCTCCTCAAGCAGTTCAAACGTGTCCTCTGCAATGGTATCTCCGGCTTTAAACAACGGAACTGAATCATTACTTTGCAGAATAAAATTGCCGGCGAACGCTTTGCCTAAAAGTTCCTCTTCCGAAATAGGAATAAAATCCAAATTTTCGTCGGCAAGTTGTTTTAAGGCACGCTTCGTGAACATTCGACCCGCTTTGACCACAACATCTCCGGTTTCAGAAGATTTTATGTCATAGACGGCCCGTTGCCGGACCAAATTTTCAGGAATAAATTCTCTGAAATAAGAGCCATTCTTACGTAGAATTTTTTCCTTGGTGTAAAAGAAATCAAGAATATCTTCCCCTGTGTATCCAAATGCCTTGAAAAGAATGGAAACAGGAAATTTACGCCGGCGGTCAATACGGATATAGACAATATCCTTGGCATCAATTTCCATGTCAATCCAGGAACCACGCACGGGAATAATACGGGCATTATAAATAATCTTACCCGAGGAATAATTTTTTCCTTTGTCATGATCAAAAAACACACCTGACGACCGGTGAAGCTGAGAGACAACTGCACGTTCAGTACCGTTGATGACGAAGGTTCCCCTGGGTGTCATCAAAGGAATAGTGCCAAAATATATTTCCTGTTCCTTTATATCACGGATGGTTGACACATCTGTATCTTTGTCATGGTCATAGACGACAAGCCGAACCCTTATATTGACCGGGATGTCATAGGTCATCCCGCGACTGATACACTCCTGCATGGAGTGTTTGGTCTCCCCAAAGGAATAAGAAACATATTCAAGGGAAGAGGTATCGGTAAAATCCTTGATGGGAAATACGGATTTAAAAACCGAATGCAGCCCCTTTTCCTCTCTGTCCTGGGGTGGAACATCCCTTTGAAGAAACCCTTCAAAGGACTCTCTTTGCATCCCTATGAGATCAGGGATGTCTATAATTTTACGTTTACCGCCAAACTCTTTTCTAACTCGCTTGTTCGTCAAAAGACTTCCGGCCATGATATCTCCCGATGTGAGTTTTTCCAACCGTAAAAGCGGAGACACGACCCACTGGCCTTGCCCCCGCGTATAGTTTATGCACAAACTACTTGTGCTTATCAGCTATGCTAAACTACTTTACAGACACCTGGGCACCGGCCCCCTCAAGCTGTTCTTTAACTTTATCTGCCTCTTCCTTGGCAATACCTTCTTTTACAGCTTTGGGCGCTTCTTCAACAAGTGCCTTGGCTTCTTTCAGCCCGAGCCCGGTGATCGCACGAACTTCCTTAATGACATTAATCTTTTTGTCACCGGCAGCTTCAAGGATAACGTCAAATTCGGTTTGCTCTTCTTCCGCAGCACCGGCATCTGCGCCGGCAGGCACGGCACCTGCAGCAACGGCCACTGGTGCAGCGGCAGATACACCAAATTTATCTTCAAGTTCCTTAATCAGTTCGGAAAGCTCCAGAACGCTCATATTTGAAATAAATTCAATTACATCATCTTTACTAATATCAGCCATTTTAATCTCCTGAAAAATATACGACTATCTGAATCGTACTTATAAATCTAAAGTTTTGGTTTATTCTAAATTACGCTGCATCTTTTTGATCTTTAACAGCATTAAGCACATTGAGAAAAGATCTGGGAACCCCGGCCAGCACATTGACAAGATTCGTGGGAACGGCATTGAGCGTGTATACCAATTTGGCCAACAACTCTTCTTTGGAAGGCATCTTAGCAAGCTGCTTGACATCTTCTTCGCTTAAAAATTTTCCGTCAAGTGACGCTCCCTTGAGCTGTATTTTCTCATTGGTTTTCAGAAATTCTGAGATGACCTTGGCCGGTGCCACAGGATCATCCTTAGAAAGGACGATCGCATTCGGTCCTTTAAAAAAATCAATTAATACCTCCGAGCCAGTCCCCTTCACTGCCCGTCTCATCAAGGTATTTTTTACAACTGCCATTTGAGCGCCGGTTTCCCGAAGTTTTGCCCGAAGTTCGGTCACTTGGGATACAGTCAGCCCTTTGTAGTCGATCAAAAAAGAAATCTCTGCTTCGCCAAGATCCTTTGTGAGCTTTTCGACCAGTTCTTTTTTCTGGGAAATATTCAGCATTTTTTTACACCTCCTTCCATAAATAAATTTGTGTCGAAGGTGCCAACGAAACCAAAACAAAATTTATTTTCTGTCTCGGCAGGCCGGCAGATCCGATTATGCAAATAATATGCACCTACTGTCTAGGACAGGTTAAAGTGTGTTTCGTTTAATAAGAACAAAACACACTTATTTTTTACTTGATCAACATTAGATCAATAAAGGATCCACTTTAATACCAGGACCCATTGTTGAAGAGACGCTGATGGATTTCAGATAGGTTCCTTTGCTTGATGCAGGCTTGAGAGAGACAATTTTATCGAGAAAAGCGGTTACATTTTCCAACAGCTTTTCAGCACCAAAGGATATTTTACCAACAGGAACATGCACAATACCAGCTTTCTCAACCCTGAAATCAATTTTACCGGATTTTGCTTCGTCGATAGCCTTGGCAAGTTCGAATGTTACAGTACCGGTTTTTGCATTGGGCATAAGCCCCCTTGGGCCAAGGACACGCCCAAGTTTACCAACGGTACCCATCATGTCTGGCGTCGCAATTGCTTTATCAAATCCGAACCAACCATCCTTGATCTTCTCAACGATTTCCTCTGTGGCAATGAAGTCTGCACCTGCATCAAGGGCTTCTTGTTCTTTTTCACCTTTGGCAAATACCAGGACCTTCACCTCTTTACCCAGTCCATTGGGCAGAACGACGGTTCCACGAACCATTTGATCTGCATGCCGCGGGTCAACCCCCAGCCTTACGGCGACATCAACCGTTTCGTCAAATTTTGCATAACTGGAAGATACAGCAATCTCCAGGGCATCTTTGGGTCCATACTGAACCATTCTGTCCACTTTGCTCAGTGCTTCGTTATGTTTTTTACTCCGCTTAGGCATTTTAATCACTCTTATACTTGAAAGTTAAACGACTTCTATCCCCATACTCCTGGCAGTGCCTTCGATAATTCTAACGGCAGCATCAATATCCGAGGCGTTTAAATCCGGTTTTTTAGTTTCTGCAATCGCAACAACCTGATCTTTTGTCACCTTGCCGACCTTATCACGATTTGGCTCTCCAGACCCCTTAGCAAGCTTGGCCGCCGCCAAAAGCAGTCTTGAAGCAGGTGGCGTTTTGGTTATGAAGCTGAAAGACCTGTCCTGATACACAGTGATAACGACAGGAATAATCTGCCCCGCATCATTAGTGGTTTTAGCGTTAAACGCTTTACAGAAATCCATGATATTGACACCGTGCTGCCCCAGAGCCGGACCAATGGGGGGGGACGGATTTGCCTTGCCGGCTTCAACCTGAAGCTTAATTTGTGTCATTACTTTTTTTGCCATTTTATTACTCCTGAAACTCTTTATTTATAACCCGGCTAAATCTTGGTTACCTGTATAAAATTTAATTCGACCGGCGTGGCGCGCCCAAAAATGCTAACCAGCACTTTAACCTTTTCCTTGTCCGGAGACACGTCTTCAATAGTACCATTGAAATTGGAAAAAGGTCCGTCAACAACCCGGACATCATCGCCCGGCTCAAAATAATATTTAGGCTGGGGTTTTTCCTTACCCTGCTCCATCTTTTCAATAATGCTCTGGGCTTCCCCGTCGGTTATGGGGGCAGGTTTATTTTTCCCACCAAGAAAACCGGTAACCTTAGCAGTGGAACTTACAATATGCCACGTCTCGTTATCCAGATGCATACGCACAAGAATATACCCAGGATAAAACTTCCTGGAAGACTGCCTCTTCTTTCCATCCACCAATTCTACAACATTTTCGGAGGGAATCAGGATGTCCCCGAATTTTTCCGGATGTTTTAATCCCTGTATTTTTTCTTCCAGAGCAAGCTTTACCTTTTGCTCATGGCCGGAATAAACGTGGACGACATACCATTTTAAAGACATCTTAAATTTCCCTTGATTAAGTCAAGACAACTTGGACAAGTTTGGACAGACTATAATCAAAAACTCCCAGAAAAACAGCAACAATGAATACAAAAATGACAACCACAACCGTCGTTCCGGTTGTTTGTTTCCGGGTCGGCCAGACAACTTTTTTCAACTCAACCTTGACTTCCCGGAAAAATTCTGTTGTCCGAACAAAAATATTATCTGCCTTAAGCTGCCCCGGTTTCTCAGGTCTACCATCAGATACCGACCGCCCCGGCTTTCTTTCTACAGTCGACTTTACAGCAACTCCTGTTTCATCATCAGTAGTTTCAACAACTCGTTTTCGTTTCTCACTTTGAGGTTTTTTTTTCTGTAATCTCGACATATTCCACCGATTTCCACCGATAAATTACCTTCTGACCGACATTAAATATCGACAGAAGGTTACAAAAAAGTGGCAGGTCAGGAGGGAGTCGAACCCCCAACAGCCGGATTTGGAGTCCGGAGCTCTACCAATTGGAGCTACTGACCTGCATAGTAGTTTATTTTATTTTTGTCTCTTTGTGGACGAGATGTTTGTTACAGAATTTACAATATTTTTTAAATTCAATCTTGTCCGGAGTCTTGCGTTTGTTTTTGGTCGTTGTATAATTTTTTCTCTTGCATTCATTACAAGCAAGAGCAATAAGCACTCTGTCCACTTTCAACCCCTTGACGTTTATTTTTAATATACTTACATGGCCTATCCATCTACGCTGACAATGCTACCCTGTTCAATGTAGCAGACATAAATTCTTTAGCACAACTTGGAGCCCATGACCAGAATCGAACTGGTGAACCTCTTCCTTACCAAGGAAGCGCTCTACCGACTGAGCTACATGGGCCAAAACGCCATAAAATTTAAACCAACGTACAATAAAAGACTGTGAGTGGAGCGGGAGACGAGGCTCGAACTCGCGACATTCAGCTTGGAAGGCTGAAGCTCTACCAACTGAGCTACTCCCGCTTATGATAAGACTAAATGCAAGTCAATCAACCAAACCGACTATGTAGTCCCAACAATCCATTAACAGATCTCCTACATTTGTTTTGGTGGTGGGGGGAGGATTTGAACCTCCGAAGGCTGAGCCGTCAGATTTACAGTCTGATCCCTTTGACCACTCGGGAACCCCACCCAAGCTATTTTGGAGCCGATACCCCGAATCGAACGGAGGACATTCTCATTACAAGTGAGATGCTCTACCATCTGAGCTATATCGGCTTACTTTAAGCCACACACTCT
>DATFIL010000491.1:0-6410 GCA_035270145.1 Desulfobacter sp.
TTCTTCCGGCGTTCTTGAAATTTTAAGCACGGCCTCTAAAATTGGATAAATCCTCATTCGGGTATCCCAGCCGATCAGGATATTCATTTCATCCACAATAAAATCCCGAACCGCATGGGTGGCGTATTCCTTGAGAAAACAGCCGGAAATACCTGTGTACAATTCTTCTTCATTAGCCATATCATGGGAAAATCTATAAACCGCATGTTCCAGCCACCGCTCTGTTGGAGCTATGGTGCACATGTCCGGGTGGTGATCGGTAAACCACATCTGATAAAAAATAGAGCTTGATCTGCCACCATAGGATATCAGGCCGGCCAGATCGAGATTTTGTTCGGAAATCAGATTGCTGAATTTCTTTTTGTCATATTTGATGGAACAGTTGTTGCGCCAATCATCTGAATCAATATACAATTCTTTGAATTTCGGTTCATGTCCGACCAGAAGGTTATGGGGATCAAAGATATAGATGGGATGATCGGGTGTAATGGCATAAATGACGGCGGCCCGGCTGGGTCCGGAAAAAAGCGTCAGCCCCTCCCTCAATCCCTCTATGCTTTCCGTGATGCACCTGCGGATAAAGCCATTATTTGCCAAACAGGAAACCTCCCTTTAAAGCTGCAACCGTATTAATACAATTATACTTGTTTACTCCAGAATCTGATGTTTCTCAATCCATTGTGCAATTTTTTTAAACAGGCTCTAAGGTTTTATGATCATTTCAAAAACGTATTCCCGGCTTTTTTACCATTCATATAAACCCTAATTTGGAAAGTAAAAACCCGGCACCAGACCATAAAAACCGGATATCTTTATTTTGCATCGGCCCGGGACTTGATAATTAAAGCTTTTTCATGATATTTAAACTGGTTCTAAATAAATTGCGGAACGCTTTTTACCATAAATATTTAAGGGACAGGTATTATTTATATGAAAGCATTGTTAGCCCTGGAAGATGGAAGAACCTTTTCCTGCAGAAGTTTCACGGGGCCGGGTGAAGCCCAGGGAGAAGTGGTGTTCAACACCAGCATGACCGGATACCAGGAAATTTTGACCGATCCGTCTTATTACGGGCAGATGGTCACCATGACCTATCCGCTCATAGGCAACTACGGCGTGTGTCCGGAAGATGTTGAATCAGACCGTATTCATGTGGCAGCCTTCATTGTCAAAGAATACCAGGAGTTTCCAAGCAATTTCAGATCAAAGGGAACCCTTGCCGACTATCTGATAAAATCCCATATTCTGGGTGTTGAAGACCTTGATACCCGGGCCCTGACCCGGCATATCCGAAAATCCGGTGCCATGAGAGCCATGATATCCACCACGGACCTGGACCCTGAATCCCTTGTGGCACGGGCCGGACAAATCTCCTCCATGGAAGGGTCGGACCTGGTGAAATATGTCACAACCAAAAAACCGTATTTCTGGAAATACAACCAACCGGATTATGTGGATGCCAAAAGTCTTGAAGACCCTTTTATATGGCGCCACAAAGGTAAAAAACATTCTGTCGTGGCCCTGGATTTCGGCATAAAATACAATATCATCCGCTGCCTTGAAAACGCAGGGTGCGAGGTGCTGGTGGTTCCGGCAAAAACCAATGTCCAGACCATAAAACACCTGAATCCGGACGGTATTTTCCTGTCCAACGGCCCCGGCGACCCAGAGCCCTTGACCTATCTTGTGGCAACCATACGCGAACTTCTCGATAATTTTCCGATTTTCGGTATATGTCTTGGTATGCAGCTTTTAGGCCTTGCCATGGGCGGTAAAACCATGAAAATTAAATTCGGCCACAGGGGCGGCAATCAGCCGGTGAAAAATATGGATACCGGAAAGGTGGAGATTACCTCCCAGAACCACGGATTTGCAGTGGATCTGAATACCCTTGACAAAAACAAGTGCCACCTGACCCACATCAACCTGAACGAAGACTCCCTGGAAGGGCTTAAAAACGACACCATCCGGGCGTTTGCAGTTCAATACCACCCCGAAGCCTCCCCGGGTCCCCATGATGCGGCCTATCTTTTTAACCAGTTTGCAAAAGTGATGGAAAATGCCAAAGCGTAACGATATCCATAAAATTCTGATCATTGGTGCCGGCCCGATTATCATCAGCCAGGCCTGCGAGTTTGACTATTCGGGCACCCAGGCCTGCAAAGCCTTGAAGGAAGAAGGGTTTGAAGTTGTCCTGATCAACTCCAATCCGGCCACCATCATGACCGACCCTGAAACAGCCGACCGGGTATATGTTGAACCGGTAACGCCTGAAACCCTGTGCAAGGTGATTGAAAAGGAGCGGCCCGATGCCGTGCTGCCCACCCTTGGCGGCCAGACTGCCCTGAACACCACCATTGATGCAGCCAAAACAGGGATATTTGAGCGCTGTAATGTTGAACTGATCGGTGCATCCATTGACGCCATCAACAAGGCCGAAGACCGGGAACTGTTCCGGGATGCCATGAATAAGATCGGTTTAAGAATTCCCAAATCCGGGTTTGGCACCAACATGCAGGAGGTCGAAGAGACGGCCCAGCGCATCGGATTTCCCATTATTGTCCGGCCAAGCTTTACCTTAGGGGGAACCGGCGGTGGCGTGGCCTACAACATGGAAGAGCTTGCAAATCTTGCCAAAGCCGGCCTTGACGCCTCCCTGATCAGCCAGGTGATGCTTGAGGAGTCTGTTCTGGGATGGAAGGAATTTGAGCTTGAGGTGATGCGGGACCATGCGGACAACGTGGTAATCATCTGCTCCATTGAAAACATTGACGCCATGGGGGTTCACACGGGTGATTCCATTACCGTGGCCCCGGCCCAGACCCTGTCGGACAAAGAATACCAGGCCCTGCGGGATGCCTCCATTGCCATCATCAGAGAAATCGGCGTGGACACGGGCGGTTCCAATGTGCAGTTTGCCGTGAACCCGGACAACGGGGATATTATCGTGGTTGAGATGAACCCCCGGGTCTCCCGGTCGTCCGCCCTTGCCTCCAAGGCCACGGGTTTTCCCATTGCCAAAATTGCAGCCAAGCTTGCGGTGGGGTATACCCTGGATGAGATCCCCAATGATATCACCGGCGAAACCATGGCCTGCTTTGAGCCGTCCATTGATTATTGTGTGGTGAAAATTCCGCGCTGGACCTTTGAAAAATTTCCCGAAACCGACGACATCCTCACCACGGCCATGAAATCCGTGGGTGAAACCATGGCCATCGGCAGAACATTTAAGGAAGCACTTCAAAAGGGTCTGCGCTCCCTTGAAATCGGCCGGGCCGGTTTTGGTGCCGACGGAAAAGATCCTGCACCCGGATCTGTGGCGGGTACGGATCTGGAATATAAATTATCCACCCCCAATTCACAGCGCATTTTTTATATCAAATATGCCATTGAACACGGCATGCCCATCACCATGATCCATGAGCTGACTGCCATTGATCCATGGTTTCTGTATCAGATGAAGCAGATAGTTGACCTTGAAAAACAGTTGAAACTGGCCGGCATGAACCTGCCGAAGGATCTGTTTGAAAAGGCGAAAAAATATGGGTTCTCCGACATGCAGTTGGCCTATCTGTCCGGTGGACTGACAGACAAGCAGATCGAACGGAAACGAAAAGACCTTGGCATTGTTCCGGTATATAAACTGGTGGATACCTGTGCCGCAGAATTCAGGGCGATCACCCCTTACTATTACTCCACCTATGAAAGCGAATGCGAAGCCCGGGTGTCGGACAGAAAAAAGGTGATTATCCTGGGCGGCGGTCCCAACCGCATCGGCCAGGGCATTGAATTTGATTACTGCTGTGTTCACGCCTCTTTTGCGTTAAGGGAAGAGGGGGTCGAATCCATCATGGTCAACTCTAATCCGGAAACGGTCTCCACCGACTATGACACATCCGACAAGCTCTACTTTGAACCGCTGACCAGAGAAGATGTGCTCCACATCGTTGAAAAAGAAAACCCCTTTGGCGTGATTGTCCAGTTCGGCGGCCAGACCCCGTTAAACCTTGCCACGGACCTTCAAAAAGCAGGGGTTCCCATCATCGGTACAAGTCCGGAAAGCATTGACCGGGCCGAGGACCGGGATCTGTTTGCGGCCATGCTTAAAAAATTGAACCTGCGCCAGCCGGATAACGGCATAGCATATTCCTATGCAGAAGCCATGGGCGTTGCAAGGGATATCGGATACCCGGTCATGGTTCGTCCCTCCTTTGTTCTAGGCGGCCGGGCCATGAAAATTGTTTATGATGAAAAAGACCTGGAAGAATATTTTGACCTGGCAGTCCAGGCCTCACCGGATAAGCCCGTACTCATTGACAAATTCCTGGAAGAAGCCTTTGAGCTGGATGTAGACGCCATTTCCGACGGTGAAGATACCATCATCGGCGGCATGATGGAGCATATTGAAGAGGCCGGTATTCATTCCGGTGATTCCGCCTGTGTACTGCCGCCCTATTCCATTGACGAACATCATATCAGGCAAATGTCGGATGCGGCCAAAGCCATTGCCAAAGAACTTAATGTCAAGGGTTTAATGAACATCCAGTTCGGGATTATGAATGACACGGTGTACATCATTGAGGTTAATCCCAGGGCATCCCGGACCATTCCCTTTGTCTCCAAGGCAATCGGCGTACCGTTGGCCAAACTGGCCACCAAGGTCATGCTGGGCAAAACCCTGAAGGAACTTGGGGTAACAAAGGAAATCATCCCGTCCTATTATTGTGTCAAGGAAGCGGTAATGCCCTTTGACCGCTTTGAAAACGTGGATCCTGTTCTTGGGCCGGAGATGAAATCCACGGGCGAAGTTATGGGTATTGACAAGGATCTTGGCGCAGCTGTGGCCAAATCCCAGTTTGCTGCCGGACAGAAACTGCCCAAGGAAGGCACCGTATTTATCTCTGTCCAGGACAAGGATAAAAAGGCCGCACTGCCTGTGGCTCAACTTTTCCATGACATGGGATTCACCATCATGGCCACCCGGGGAACCGTCACATTCCTGGAAGAAAACAAAATTCCATCTACATTTGTGAAAAAAGTATCTGCGGGCCGGCCCCATGTAGTGGATGCCGTGAAAAACGGTGAAATCCAGCTTATTTTAAATACAGGCGCGTCCAGCCAGACCCAACGAGACGGATATAAAATTCGCAGGGCGGCCATTAAATATAAAATACCCTATGCCACCACCACGGACGGAGCCCGGGCCATCAGCCTGGCGATCCAGGCCATGAAAAAAGAGAACCTGAGCGTTAAGCCGCTCCAGTATTATCACAACGAGAACTGAATAATGTTTCGCCCAAACGACAATAAATATTGGAAAAACCAGAAATGAATACCATCCAACCAGATTGCTCCTGTCCCATTTTTACGCCAAGCGAACGCCCCAAAGATGAATGTGGGGTTTTTGGCCTTTATAAACACCCTGAGGCGGCTAAAATCACCTATTTCGGTCTTTATGCACTTCAGCACAGGGGTCAGGAAAGCGCGGGCATCTCCGTGAACCGGGGGATCAACGACAAAATTTTCTCCCATACAGGCATGGGGCTTGTACCGGAAATTTTCAACATGGAAGATCTTGACCGTATCGAAGGCGGATCTGCCATCGGTCATGTCCGTTATTCCACCACGGGTAGTTCCGTTCTGGCCAATGCCCAGCCTTTTGTGGTCAACCACCGGCACCGCTCCTATGCCCTGGCCCACAACGGTAATCTGGTCAACGCCCACATTATCCGGGAAGAACTAGAAGAAAAAGGCTCCATATTCCAGACCACCATGGATTCGGAAGTGTTTTTGCATCTGTTTATTAAAAATTTGATAAAGGGCGATTATGAATCCGCTATATTAAAGGCCGCCTCAAAGGTCGAAGGGGCCTATTCCATGATTTTGCTCACCTGTAAGGGTGAAATCATCGGCATGAAAGACCCCAACGGATTCCGCCCCCTGGCCCTTGGAAAATTAAACGGCCACTATGTATTGGCGTCTGAAACCTGTGCCTTTGACCTGATCCAGGCCGAATTCATCCGGGAACTGGAGCCCGGTGAAATCGTCATTATCAATGAAGACGGTATCAGGAGTATCAAAAATCCGAATGCAGCTGCCAAAAAATCGTTGTGCATATTTGAATATATCTATTTTGCCCGGCCTGACTCCACAATTGACGGCAAAAATGTCTATGAAATGAGAAAGGCACATGGAAAGCGCCTGGCCCAGGAATCTCCTGTAGATGCAGATATAGTCATGCCGTTTCCCGACTCCGGCAACTATGCAGCCATAGGTTATGCCGCAGAATCCGGCATCCCTTTTGAAATGGGAATGATACGCAACCACTATGTGGGTAGAAGTTTTATTCAACCCACCCAGTCCATGCGGGATTTTGCCGTGCGGGTGAAACTGAATCCGGTACGGGAAGT
>DATFIL010000492.1:0-14617 GCA_035270145.1 Desulfobacter sp.
GATGATTGAGTTAAAGTATTCATTTTTTGACACCCCAGTCTTAACGCGATGCCGCGAATAAATTTTCGATCGAAGATATTGGCTTTGGCCTGACTGATGAGGGCAGGTTTATTCCAGTGCTGCATAAAAATTTTATGCAGCACTGGGGTTATTATTATTTTTGCCGGGCCGGCTGGTATGTACACAAAGGTTCCTCGGCCAGGTAATTGCCGGTGGCCTCGTATGCCCTGGCCCGGCACCCGCCGCACACCTGTTTGTATTCGCAGATTCCGCACTTGGGTTCAAGATTGTTGAAATCCCGCAATTTGTTAAATACTTCTGAATTTTCCCATACATCCTTGAAGTGCCGGCTTTTGATATTTCCGCAGGTGACGTCTAAGAAACCGCAGGTCTGTACCCGGCCCACATGGGAGATAAAGCAGAATCCGGTCCCTGCAAGACAGCCCCTTGTGACCGCATCAAGCCCATGGGTTTCAAAACTGACTTTTTTGCCTTCAGCCTTGGCGCGCTGGCGCAAAATTCGGTAATAGTGGGGGGCACAGGTGGCTTTAAGCTGTAAAGACGTTTTGTCCCGCTGGTCGTAAAACCAGTTCAGGGTTTCTTCATACTCCTTTGCGTCAATGGCCGTATCCACAATGTATTTGCCCCGGCCCGTGGGCACCAGAAGGAAAATATGATGGGCTACAGCCCCTAACGATTCTGCCAGGGCAAGGATGTCAGGAATTTCATCAAGATTGGTTTTTGTGATAACGGTATTGATCTGAAATTCCAGTCCGGCCGCCTTTGCGATTCTTATGCCGTTGACGGCCCCGTCAAAGGCCCCGTCAAGACCCCTGAATGCATCATGGGAAGCGGCAGTTGCACCATCCAGGCTTACGGAAATGCGTTTGATACCGCTTTTCATAAGGCGTGCCACATTGTCTTCATTGAGCAGGGTGCCGTTGGGGGCCATGACCATGCGAAGGCCGATTTTGTCACCATAGGCGGCAATATCAAAGATATCATCCCGGAGCAGCGGCTCGCCGCCGGTAAGAATAATAATGGGTTGCCCCACCTCTCTGATCTGGTCAAGGAGTCTGAAGGACTCTTCGGTGGTCAGCTCGTCTTCGTATACATGGTCTTCGGCAGCAGCCCGGCAATGCTTGCAGGTCAGATTGCACCGGCGGGTTGTCTCCCAGGCCACAAGGCGCAGGGTATTGTTTTTACCTGCAGTTTGCGGGGCGCCATGTCCATGGGGGTGTGTTCCGTGGGGATGTGCCATTAGTCGTTCAGCTCCCTTGCCACGTCAATGGCCGCGTAGGTCATAATGATGTCGGCCCCGGCCCGCTTGATGGACAACAGGGCTTCCATGATCATGGCTTTACCGTCTACCCATCCCATCATTTCAGCCGCTTTGATGATGGAATATTCACCGGATACGTTATATGCGGCCACAGGCAGATCAATTTCTTCTCTGACCCTGTAAATGATATCCAGATAGGAGAGCGCCGGTTTTACCATGATGATGTCCGCACCTTCCTCAATGTCCATGGTAGCCTCCCTGATCGCTTCAAGGGCGTTGGCCGGGTCCATCTGGTAGGTTTTGCGGTCTCCGAATTGGGGCGCGGATTCCGCAGCTTCCCTGAAAGGGCCGTAAAAGGCGGATGCGTATTTCACTGCATAGGACATGATGGGCACATGGGAAAACCCTTCGTCATCCAGGGTACCTCTGATTTCAGCCACGCGACCATCCATCATGTCGGATGGGGCCACCATGTCGGCACCTGCCTGCACATGGGAAAGCGCTGTTTTTGCAAGCAGATCCAGGGTGGAATCATTGTCAATGGTGCCGTCATCCATAACCATACCGCAGTGACCGTGGTCCGTGTATTCACACAGGCAGACATCGGTGATTACGGTAAGATCCGGCACCTGTTCTTTAACGGCGGCCACTGCTTTTTGAACGATACCGTCATGGGCATAGGCCTGGGTACCAAGGCAGTCTTTTTTATCGGGAATCCCGAACAGCATGATGCCCGGGATACCTGCATCTTTGGCTTGCTTTGCCGTGGTGACAATATGATCGCAGGAGAGCTGGAATTGTCCGGGCATGGAACTTATGGGCTTTTTAACGGATTTGCCTTCAACCGCAAAAAGGGGCAGAATGAGATCGTCTCCGGAAAGTTTTGTTTCCCTGATCATCCGTCTGAAATTGTCCGTGGCACGCAGCCGTCTGCCTCTGTATTCGGGAAACAGCATTATACACGCTCCTTTTTGATCTCTTCATCCGTAAGATAACAGGCAGGATCAGAATCCCAGGGATCATTGGCAACGGATTCGGCCCTGGCCCTGAAATTACCTGCACAGATATCCAGCCACCGGCATTGGGCGCATCTGCCTTTGACGTGTTTTTTCTTCTCTTTCATTTTCATCAAAAATTCGTTTTCAGGATCTGTCCATATTGCGCTGAAAGGTCTGTCCTTGATGTTGCCGAAACTGATTTCCCGCCAGAATTGATCCGGGTGGACTTCACCATCCCAGGAGATGCAGCCGATACCCCGGCCGGAGTTGTTGCCTTCGTTCATCTCAAGCAGTTCGAGCACTTCAGCGGCCCGTTCAGGGTCTTCCTTGAGCAGACGCTGGTACAGGTAAGGACCGTCTGCATGGTTATCCACGGTGAGGATTTCCTTGGGCTTGTTGCGGTCGTGAAGGTCTTTTGTGCGGTCCATGATCAGGTCAAGCACCTGGCGGGTTTCCTCGTGGCTTAAATCCTCCTTGGCAATCTCCTGGCCCCGGCCGGAGTAAACTAAGTGGTAAAAACAGGCTCTGGGGACGTTTTTCTCTTCCAGCAGATCAAAAATGCCCGGGATATCCTGTACGTTTCTTTTATTGATAGTAAACCGCAGCCCCACCTTAATACCTGCTTCCTGGCAATTATCAACGGCCTGCAATGCTTTTTTATAGGCACCGGCAACGCCCCTGAACTTGTCATGGGTGGCCTCAAGTCCGTCCAGACTGATCCCTACATAGGAGAGCCCCACCGCTTTGAGCTGCTTTGCTTTCTCTTTGGTGATCAGGGTGCCGTTGGTAGAGATGACGGCCCGCATGCCTTTGGATACGGCATACTGGGCATATTCCACAAGGTGTGGGTGCATTAACGGTTCCCCGCCGGAAAACAGCAGCACCGGTACCCCGAATTCAGCCAGGTCATCCATCATGGCAAGACTTTGTTCGTGGGTCAGTTCATTGTCATAAGCAATATTTTCAGACTGGGCATAGCAGTGTACACACTTCAGGTTGCATCGCCGGGTCATATTCCAGACCACCACCGGCTTTTTGTCTTTTGAGAACTGAAGCAGGTGTGAGGGCAGTTTGCCTGAATGCCTTGAATAGCGTAACGTATCCGAGGGTTCCACAGTGGCGCAGTAAAGTTTTGAAATTCCAATCATTTTATCTCTTTTCTGATAAGCTCGTTGAGGTAATCTTCGTGGTCGGTTAATGCCTTTCTGGACAGGAAAAACCTCGCTTTCCCGGTTTTTTCCCGGATCAGGTTAAATCCGTCAAAAAAATCCGTGTAGATTTTCGAAAGGACTTCATCCGCGGTGGCGTTATATTCTATGAACTGTTGGATAAGAAAATCCGCAGCATCTTCTTCAAACACGACATTTAAATCATAGTTTTTGGAAATTTCCAATTCCATCTCTTTAACATCGTCATAGAATTTTTTGACCTGTTTAAGCGCATCTTCTATTTCCATGACATGGGTCGTATAATACTGGACCACCATTTTTGTGCGGATCTGCGTTAAGGTCAGTCCATAGCGGATGGAAAATATTTTCCAGTTCTTTTTTACGTATTCACTGACATAATTTGAAAAAAGGACCAATGCATGATTATATTCAGCTGCGTATTTTTCTTTGTCATTGCCCTGGATAAGATCGCTTAAGGTTTGTTTGGGGTCGGTCAGCATCTGTTTGGTAATTGCAAACTGTTGGACGGATTCGGAAGGTAATTTTTCTTCAAAGCAGAGCATGGCTTGTTCAACCACGGATACTAACCCCCGGGCACCGGTATTTTCCTTGTAAGCCCTTTCCGCCAGCGCCTCTAACGCCTCGTCGGTGAACACGATATCAATCCCGTATGATTTAAAATCAAGGCGTTTGCTTAGGATTACCGGGTTGTTAGGCATTTTCAGGATGTCGTAAAGATCTTTTTGGGTCAACTCATCCAGCACACAGCGTACCGGTACCCTGCCGATGAATTCGGATTCAAATCCATACGCCACCAGATCCTCGGACCGGGTCTCTTTTAAAAGTTCATTATCTTTTCTGGTATGCGTCAGCGATGCACCGAATCCAATGGCCTGTTTGCTCAACCGTTTTTTTACGATATCGGTCAGACCTGAAAAGGCACCTGACAGAATAAACAGAATATTGGCGGTATTCACCCGTCTGGCCGCCCGTTTTCCGGTTCTCTGGAACGCTTCAAGCTCCTGCATCATGGATACGGGATCATGGGGTACCTTTAAATCTACGTCGGTCTCTTCCATGGGTTTGAGCAGGGCCCGCTGAACCCCTGTCCGGGATATCTGGGCGCCTGCAACATTGGGGCTGGCAGCAATTTTATCCACTTCATCTATGTAAATAATGCCGCACTCCGCAAGTTCTATGTCATCCTTGGCCTCTTTAACCAGATCCCTGATCAGATCCTCCACATCCCCACCCACATATCCGGTTTCGGAAAATTTGGTGGCATCGGCTTTGACAAAGGGCACCCCGATTTTTTTGGCGATAAGTTTGATCAGATAGGTTTTTCCGATACCAGTGGGGCCGAGTAACAGGATATTGCTTTTAATATTACCCGTGATCTTGAACGGTTCCGTGATCATGGTTTCCTGGTGGCGGATTCGGTTGAAATGGGTACAGATTTTTGTGGCAAGAACAGATTTAGCCAGGTCCTGTCGGATAACATACTGGTCAAGGTAGCTGATCAGTTCCGATGGCTTGATATTGAAATCAATCAGCTTTTTTTTGCCCGACTCAGGGGTTGTGCCGGTAGTGGTCTCCTGCTGGGGCTGGATGGAAGGTGTTATAATTTTAACATTTCCACCAAATCTTTTGTTCAGAAATTCCCCTAGTTCTTTTTCAATTTTTTTCGGGTCAGGCCCGGTGGCATCATTGTGGTAAGTCATAATTGGTTATAATAAGCTTGTCTGCCCATAATTCAAGGCGTAATTTCGATAGCTTATTTTTTTTTCTTAAAATATTCACAGGGCTTTCCCGAAGACTGGAATACCGTGATGCTGGGCAGTTGACGGCTTTTGAATCCTAAAGCCCTGCAGCCGTTTGGATGGGCCGGTTCCCAGGTAACATAGAAAAACCGGCATTTATAGCAATTTTTTTTATTATTTTCGTCCATAATATTACTAATAAAAAAAGCCGCGGCATATTTGCCGCGGCTTTGAATTTATGGTGCCGAAGGGGAGATTTGAACTCCCACGGGTCTCCCCACACGCCCCTCAAGCGTGCGTGTCTACCTATTCCACCACTTCGGCAATAAACTTGCTTTTATTCATTTGCTGCTGGTGCCTGCTGTTCTGCGGGTGCAGATACATCCTTCATGACACTGGACTGTGCCTGATGTCCTGACATATAGGCCAAGGTCAGAGAGGTGATCATGAAGATAATGGCCACGGCCGTGGTAATTTTGGTCAGAAAGTTTGCGGGGCCGGCTGCGCCGAAGAGCGCCTGGCTACCTGCGCCGCCCATAGATACGCCCATCTCTGCGCCTTTACCGGTCTGCAATAACACAACAAGTATTAAAAAAATGCAAACTGCAACATGTATTGCCACTAAAATGCTTGCCATAATAAGAGTGTTTAAAACCTAATAATTTTATTAAAATCTTCCGGGTTCAGGCTTGCGCCGCCAACCAATGCACCATCGACATCTTCAATTTGCATCAGGTCTTTGATATTTCCGGGTTTTACTGATCCACCGTATAAAATCCGTATCTTTGCAGCCATGCCTTCCGTATATTTTTCCTTAATCAGGTGTCGTAAAAATCTGTGCACCTCTTTAACCTGCTCCGGTCCGGCAGTTTTTCCGGTACCAATTGCCCATACCGGTTCATAGGCCAGAATCAGGGAGTCAAGATCTCCAAGATCAAAGCCTTTTAACCCATCAGATACCTGTTTGTCAAGGATAAAAAAAGTTTTATCGGCATCCCGCTGGCTTTCCGTTTCCCCGATGCACATCACCGGGATAAGTCCTGCATCAAGGGCGGCACGAATTTTAGATCCCACACGTTCATCGGTTTCACCAAAGTATTGTCTACGTTCGGAGTGGCCGATAATGACGTAATCGGCACCGGCATCCTTGATCATCGGCCCGGACACTTCGCCGGTAAACGCCCCTTCCGTTCCCGGGTAAATGTTCTGTGCGCCTAGGCGGACCTGGGAGTCTTTACCCAGAGCCGCTGCCACCAGGGGCAACGACAGTGCTGTGGGGGCAATCATAATATCAACGCCGGCCACGCCCTTAGTTAAGTCTGCCAGCTGTTTTGCCGCAGCAACAGCCTGGGTACCGGTCTTGTACATTTTCCAGTTGCCGGCAATCAATGGTTTTCTTATCGCAATCTCTGTCATTTTTTCCTCCTTTAAAGGGCATTGCCCACCATGGCAGCCAGATCAACCATGCGGTGTGAGTAACCCGCCTCGTTGTCGTACCATGAAAATATTTTTACCATCTCTCCGTTGATAACATCAGTACAGGCGGCATCAACAATGGAAGAAAGTGGGCAGGAGTTGTGATCAATGGATACCAGGGGTTTGTCGAGATAGCCCAGAACCCCTTTCAAGTTGGTTTCAGATGCCGTTTTAAGCGCCTGGTTGACCACCACCTTGGTCAGATCCTTTTTCTCGGTGGTGATCACGAGATCCACAAGGGATACATTGGGTGTGGGGACTCTCACGGCAAGGCCGTTAAGTTTACCTTCAAGCTCGGGCAATACCAGGGAAACCGCTTTGGCGGCACCTGTGGTGGTGGGAATCATGGATAAGGCGGCGGCCCTTGCCCGGCGCAGATCCTTATGCGGGAAATCAAGCAGGCGCTGGTCACCTGTGTACGAGTGAATCGTGGTCATAAGGCCGCATACAATCCCGAAATTTTCCAGCAGTACCTTGGCAACAGGCGCCAGGCAGTTGGTGGTGCAGGAGGCATTGGAAATAATATGATGGGCGCCGGGATCGTAATCTTCATGGTTTACGCCCATGACAATAGTGACATCCGGATCCTTGGCAGGCGCTGAAATGATAACTTTTTTGGCCCCGCCTTCAAGGTGCTTGCCCGCGGTTTCCCGGTTCCTGAAAAGGCCGGTACATTCCAGGACAATATCCACACCGGTATCCACCCAGGCAATCCGGGCAGGATCCTTTAACGCAGTGACCCAAATCTGCTTGCCATCAACGGTAATGAACGCGTCTCCATGACTGACCTCGTTGGGCAAGCGTCCGTGGACAGAGTCATATTTAAGCAGATGGGCAATGGTTTCGGTATCTATCAGATCATTAATGGCCGCCACTTCAATTGCATCATTTTCCAAGGCCGCCCGAAAGATCATGCGCCCAATTCTGCCAAATCCGTTAATTCCTACTTTTACAGTCATTTAGAAGCCTCCTTCAAAAATGAAAATGCTTGTCCATGCCCGAAAAGGGGGAAGCGGGCGTGGGCGGGTTAGGATGAGGACCGGCTGGTCCCTTTCAAGATGTCACTGGCAAGGGAAATGCTTTTTTTCCCGTGTTCAATCAGGGCTACAGTCAATGCTTTGATCTCCATTTTTTCCCGGGATGTTACGGCTTTGAGAAGAATGGGCAGGTTGACGCCTGAAATCACCTCCACCTTTCCTTCTTCAAGAAAGGCATAGGACAGGTTTGAAGGTGTACCTCCGAACATGTCGGTTAAAATAATAACGCCATTTTCGCAATAGACATTTTTGATCCCCTGTTTAATTTTTTTTCGTAAACTTTCCGGATCCTGTTTGATGTCTATGTATATGGATTCAAGTTTTTTCTGTCGTTCCCCCAGAATAAATTCCAAGGTTTCAATCAATGCTGCACCCAGATTTGCATGGGTGACAATTAAAATTCCTGTCATAATTTGCCTGTTATATCTCGTTGATGTCTCTGTCAATATCTCTGTGCCGCAGGCTTGGGTTCAGATCCCTTTTAACCAGCCGTTCAAATATGGCCCGGGATATGGCGACACTACGATGGCGACCGCCTGTACAGCCCAAAGCAAGTGTTAAATATGCCTTGTTTTCTTTTTTGTATAAAGGAATGAGATAATCAATAAGATTGTAGTATTTTTTCAAAAAGGTTTTTGTCTCCGGGTTTTCCAGAACAAAGGCTTTTACCGCATCGGATTCTCCGTTATGGGCTTTAAGTTCGGGTACAAAATAGGGATTGGTCAGAAATCGCAGATCCACCACAATATCCGCATCCACCGGGATGCCGTATTTGTAGCCAAAGGACATGATATTCAGTTTCATGACCTTTTCGACACCCGTATCCTTGGACACGAGATTTTGTATTTCAGCTTTGAGCTGATGCACATTGAAATTAGAGGTGTCAATGATATGGTGGGCAAGCTTGCGGATGTCGGCCATGCCCTGTCGTTCAGACCTGATGCTGTCCAGAAGGTTTTTTCCATCATCCAGCGGGTGGTGCCTGCGGGTCTGACTGAACCGTTTGACAAGCGTCTGGTTGTCGGCTTCAAGAAAGAGAATGACCGGAGAAACCCCCATCTCTTCTAAAGCAGAGACGCCTGAAACAAATGTCTTTGTAAAGGTTTTTGACCGCATATCCATCACAAAGGCGGCACCCTTGACCTTGGCATTCTCCCCTAAAGGCAGTTCAAGGACCTTAGGCACAAGTTCCATGGGCATGTTGTCAATGCAGTAAAAGGATGCGTCTTCAAAAGCCTGGGCAACGGTTGTCTTCCCGGAACCTGAGATGCCGGTGATGATATAAACCTTGAGGGGGTCCATTGTTAAAATTCTTCGTCAGTTTCCAGAATGATCTGATGAATCTGTTCTGTTGAACCTGCCGATAGCAGGCGTTCTTTAAACTGATTCATTTTCAGCAGCTTGGATATCTGGGCAAGAACCTTTAAATGCCCTCCTGTGGAATGCTCGGGTGTTAAGAGCAGAAAGAACAGATGGACCGGCCGGTTATCCAGAGAATCAAACTCGATTCCTTTGATACTGCGCCCAAATCCCACAGCAATGGATTTAACCGTCTCCAGTTTACCGTGGGGTATGGCGATGCCGCCG
This sequence comes from Desulfobacter sp., assembly GCA_035270145.1. Classification (GTDB taxonomy): domain Bacteria; phylum Desulfobacterota; class Desulfobacteria; order Desulfobacterales; family Desulfobacteraceae; genus Desulfobacter. The sequence continues at coordinate 9,310 of DATFIL010000492.1, forward strand.
CCGATGCCTGTGGAGCCTAAGTTTTCCCGTTCCATCAGAACGGCTGCAACATCTTCGGCGTCTGCCCCGGCCACCGGTGCAACAGCCTGGGACAGTTCTTTGATGATCTCCGCCTTATTTTCGGCTTCCAGATCTGCGATAATAGCGTCCAGCTTTAGAATGTCACTGATTTTCATAAAAACAACCTTTAGGTGTAGGTTCGACTATCCTTGGGGAGCGATCAATCCCAGTTTTCCGTTATTATGTTTATAAATCACATTAACCTGTTTTGTGCGGGCATTCACAAATACATAAAAAGATTTTTTGTCCGATTCCAGCTCAATCACCGCATCCTCAACATCCATGGGTTTGGTTTCAAGGGGTTCTTCAATAATATCAATCACGTCTCCGGGTAGTGGTTCATCTATGCTGAATTCCCGGGTATCGGTCAGGCTCGACTTGTTGCCGGACATGTGTTTTTTGACTTTTTCTTTATGTTTTGTGATCTGGCCTTTGACTTTATCCGCCAGGGTGTCAATGGTGGCATACATGCTTTCGGACGATTCCTTTGCATGGATGTTAAGTGACCCGCTGGTTAAGGTGATTTCAGCAATATGTCTTATTTTTTCAACGCTTAGGACGACATTGGCCTCGGCCGGCCCTTCCAGCATCTTCTCAAACCGTTTAAATTTTTTATTTACGTAGGATTTCAGGGAATCGGATGCCTCTATTTTTTTGAACGTGATGGTGATCTGCATAGATCAGCTCTCCCTATAGTTGTTTGCGTTTATTGGACGGCAGAATATTAAGTACTTTTCTGTATTTTGCCACGGTTCGCCGAGCAATCTGGATGTCTGACTCCTGCAGCATTGCGGCGATTTTATCATCACTTAAAGGCGCGTTGGGATCTTCATTGTCAATGAGTTGTTTTATTCTCTCCTTGACACTGGCCGATGCCATGGAAGGCCCATCAACCCGGTCTATGGAACTGTTGAAAAAATATTTCAACTCAAACAGTCCCTGGGGGGTGTACGCATACTTGTTGGTGGTCACCCGGCTGATCGTGGACTCATGCATTTCAATATCTTCGGCAATGTCTTTTAAGATCAGAGGCCGTAGATAGGCAATGCCTTTTTCAAAAAATTCCCTTTGAAATTTTATGATGCTTTCCATCACCAGGTAAATGGTTTTCTGGCGCTGGTGAATGGATTTTATCAGCCAGGAGGCGGACTGCATCTTTTCATTAAGATAGGTTTTGGTTTCCTTGGGAATTTTTTTACCGGTGGCCACGGCTTCCCTGTAGAATCTTGAAATTCTTAATTTGGGAAGCCCGTCATCGTTCATAACAACTTTAAAATCATCTCCGACTTTATATACATATATGTCCGGAGTGATGTAGGCGGCTTCTTCTGTGGCAAATTTCCTGCCGGGTTTGGGTTCAAGAAACTGGATAATTTTGACTGCGGCCCGTACATCCTCAACGGAAATTTTGAGGGCCTTGGCAATTTTTTTACTATTCCTGTTTTCAAGATTTTTTAGATGATTTGTAATGATTTGGGTGATGATTTCGTTTTCGATGCCAAGCAGCCGCACCTGAATTAAAAGTGTCTCGCACAGATTCCTGGCACACACCCCGGGGGGGTCAAAGGTCTGAAGCACTGCCAGTACCTCTTCAACGGATTGGATGTCGGCCTGGGCTGTCTGGGCCAATTCCGCCACGTCGGCGCATAAATATCCATCCCGGTTCAGGTTGCCGATGATGATGTGGCCAATGGTTTCCTTTTCCTCGGGCAGCTCCGAAAGCATTAACTGCCACTTCAAATGCGCTTCAAGGGTTTGTTTCTCGGATGTGAATGCTTCGTAATTGGGTGTTTCACTGTTTTCAGACTCCATGTAGAGTCTACCCGTGGAGTTGTATTCATTGATATAATTTTCCCAATCCATATCCGAGGGCACCCGTTCTTCAATCGTGACTTCCTTGACAGAGGCTTCGGTTTCCGTTTCCCGGGTTTCGGTTTCCTGGGCTGTGATGGCTTTGTCAGGGGCATCATCAATGGATATTTCTTCAAGGGCCGGATTTTGCTCCATTTCCTGCTGGATCATGTCGGCAAGTTCAAGCCGGGATAGCTGAAGCAGTTTAATCGCCTGCTGGAGCTGGGGTGTCATGACCAGCTGCTGGGTCAGTGCAAGGCCTTGTTGTAATCCAATTTCCATGATTAGAGTCTAAAGTTATCTCCCAAATAAATTCGTTTGGCGACTTTGCTCGAAATAATTTTTTCCGGTGGTCCTGATTCCATAACCACGCCCTGACTCATAATATAAGCCGTGTCGCATACACCTAATGTTTCCCTGACATTATGGTCGGAAATCAATATCCCGATGCCTTTGTCCGTAAGCTGGGATATGATTTGCTGGATGTCAATGACAGCCAAGGGATCAATGCCGGCAAAGGGCTCATCCAGCAGAATGAACAAGGGGTCTGTGGCCAGCACTCTTGAAATTTCAAGACGGCGTCTCTCGCCACCGGACAGGGATGCCGCCTTTTGTCCGGCCAAGGTCAATATGCCAAGTTCTTCCATCAGGCTTTCAGCTTTCTGGTGGATGTCAATGTCCGTGTCTTTTTTCTCAATAACCTCCAGAATAGCCGTTATATTTTCCCTGACAGTCAGTTTTTTAAATATAGAGGTCTCCTGGGGCAGGTAGCCAATTCCTTTTCTGGCCCTGACATACATGGGGTACCGGGTTATATCCTCCCCGTCAAGATGAACCGTGCCTTTTTCGGGTCGGATCATGCCCACGGTCATATAAAAGGTGGTGGTTTTGCCGGCACCGTTGGGCCCTAGAAGTCCGGTTACCCGGCCCTGGTCCACGTTCAGGCTGACCTGATCCACGACGGTTTTGCCGCCATAGGTTTTTACAAGATTTTCCAGTACCAGTCGGCTCATCTATAAAGAACCATCCTGATCTTCAGCATCAAAAAATGCTTCAACCCTGTTTTCTTCGGTACTTTCCACAACGACCCGGTCCTGGGCCTTAAACAGGGTGATTTTTTTGCCGGTGATCCAGCTTTTTCCCGTAAGCAGACGGGCCTGGGTTTGTTCCCCGGTGAGTACCAGAATCTCTTCTGCGGTATCATAATCCGCCTGATCCGAGAATGCTTTGCGCGCCCCTTCGGTATATTCCACATTGCCTGTGGCCAAAATCCGTTTAATGTTTGACTGACCTTTTTTTGGGGCTTTCGAAGTATGAAAAAAAACCTTGAGCGAATCTGCTGACAGTACACTGTCTGCCTGAACCGCTTTGACGTTTCCCATGAATTCCACCATGGCCTGGTTTTTGCCGGCGATCATTTTATCCGAAGTGATTTTCAGGTCAGCCGGTGGTTGTTTTTTATCAGCGGTTTTGTCCCCCTGGGCTGCAAAGGATACCTGTGTAAGCAGAAGCGGCAGTATCATCAATAAAACCGAAAAGATGTTATAACAGATTGGAATTTTGACTATTTTCACTAAACTGTCCTTCTACATGTCCTTTTAAGATGATCAGATCCTGACGTAGCCGGATTTCCATGCTGTCAGCTTTTATCACGGAGTCTTCGTCATTAACTGTAATTCTTGAATCAGAGCGTATTATATGTGGTTTTTTGGCATAATGCAATGTTTCACTTCTCAGGGTGTAGCGTTGATACCGAATAATAACATTTTTTGAAAACGTCATGTCATGGGTTTTGGTGTCGAGTTCTCCTGAGGTTGCTGTAAGGTGGACTTGTGTGTTCTGCTTTGTGTAGAAAATAATGTTTACATCTTTGAGCACGGCTTTGTTTCGGTCTTTGAGCAGGGTGGCACTGGATGCTTTGAGTTTCCATTCGGTGATGCCGTTTTTTTTGGAAATCTGTTCAATGAGGTTGAGTTTGAGCGCAGCCGTGTCATCTACCTCAATCTCTTCAAGCGTGATGGGCGTGGTGAGCAGGTAGTTGATATAATAATAAGCACCTAATCCTGCAATAATAAAGCCTAAAAGCAGAAGCAGAGGCAGTATCAGTTTTTTTTTGCCGATGCTGCTCATGACAGAAACCTTGAAACAGACGTTTCCCAAAGCCCTTTGGCTTTGAGGATGCTTTCGCAGACCTGGCGGACAGCACCTTTCCCCCCGGGCAGATCCGTAATCATATCTGCCCGGATTTTAACTTCATCAGGGGCGTCGGCCACGGTAACGGCAAATCCGGCCCGGATCATGGCGGGCAGGTCTATGAGATCATCTCCCATGAATGCTATATGTGCGGTGCTGATCCGGGTGCTTACAGATATGAATTCCAATGCTTTGGCCTTGTTCCGGGTACCGTCAAAAACCAGGGTGATGCCCAGATTGTCGCATCGGTGGCGCAGGGCCCCGGAGCGTCTTGCCGTGACAATCCCCACATTAACGCCTGCCTCCATGAGCATACGGATGCCAAGGCCATCTTTGACGTTAAAGCTTTTGATCTGTTCACCTGCGTCTGTATAGGTGATGCTGCTGTCGGTGAGTACCCCGTCCACATCTAAAAGCAGCATCTGTATATCTTTTAATTGCGTTGTCATAGGCACGGGCCTGCAACTTTTCTAATATTAACCAGATGGGTCAAAAGATTTTTCATCTGATCCAGGGGCATGGAGTTCGGTCCATCGCACAGGGCCTTGTCCGGATCGGGGTGGGTTTCCATGAATAGACCGTGGGCACCGCAGGCCACCGCGGCCCTGGCAAGGGGGGCGACAAACTGTCTTTCCCCCGCCGATGCCGTGCCGCTGCCGCCGGGAAGCTGAACACTGTGGGTGGCATCAAAAATAACGGGCATGTCCAGTTCCCGTAAAATCTGTATGGATCTGAAATCCACCACTAGATTGTTATACCCGAAACAGGTGCCCCGTTCGGTAATGGCAATGTCCCGGTTCCCCGTGGATTTGGCTTTTTCAACAATATTTCGGCAGTCCGCCGGTGCAAGAAACTGGCCCTTTTTGATGTTCACGGGCTTACCTGTCCTGCAGGCGGCTAAAATCAGGTCTGTCTGGCGGCACAAAAATGCTGGGATCTGAATAATATCAAGAACTTGAGCCGCTTTTTCAGCCTGGTCAGGCAGGTGGATATCAGAAATAACAGGGATGTCCAGTTCGGTTTTAATCTGTTTTAAGATGTCAAGGCCGTGTTCCGGGCCAGGCCCCCTGAATGATTGGATGGACGTGCGGTTGGCCTTGTCATAGGAGGCTTTGAAAATATAAGGAATACCTAAATCCCTTGTGACCTGTTTCAGGTGTTTTGCAATGCCAAGACTTGTGTCTAAATCCTCAATAACACAGGG